>JAUNVE010000007.1 GCA_030537795.1 Actinomycetaceae bacterium | reverse complement strand
CTGGCCTTGCCAAAGCCACTGATCGTCGCTGTTGTATGTCTCCTTGTCATTATCGTGGCAACTCCCCTTTCGTCGACCGCAACCGTTTCTGCCATTGGCGTTCCGGCGCTCGCGGTACTCGTTGCAACCGACATTCCCGTTGTCATCGCAGTGATTACGATTCAGCTTTGCTCATCAACGGAGGGAGCTTCGCTACCGGCGGGAGCACCGATCTATCTTGCTTCTGGGCTCGCAGAAACCGAACCGGTCAAGACATTCGTGCCGTTGATCCTGTACTTTGTCCTGCCCATTGCCGCTCTAGCGTGGCTCGTTGGCATGGGCTTCCTCCCCATACCCCAGGTAGGTTGACATGCATAAAATCATCATCATCGTTTTCTACTTTTCACTCGGGTTATTCCTCGTCATGGGCGCTGTCCTTGTCCTCGCCCAAGGGGGTAGCGTAGCCGCTTTCGAGCCCGATCTCGTTACCGGCTTGAAAACATATCTCGGCCCACCGACATTCATGATGTCGGCACTATGCGCGGTACTCGCATTCGCCCTGTCCTACACGACAGAAAAAGTAGACGAAGAAACAAAAGCCACATCATTTCCTGAAAGTATCGATTAGGTCGACAGGAGTCGCGCTCTCGACACGTTCGGGGGCGCGGCCTCTGCGATGCTCCTCGAGCATGTGCCCACGGTGGCGACTCCGTCACCGCGAGTACCCACCCCATCCGGTCTGAATCGGCAAGGTAGCTCATGTGCTCTGATAAATTTCGGGTAAGGAGAACTCATGGACGATAGACACGTGTGGGAACAAGCCGACATCTACGCATTAACGAACTGGGCGGCACAAGATTCCCGCCTGTGGCCCCACATCGCTGCTCACCCGCAATGCACGCCGCAGTTGCGGGCGTGGATCCACGAACAGATGGCACAGGCCGAACAGACTCCCCAGCAATCGGTGCCGAACAGTGAGCAATACGCGAGAATATCGTCAGCACACGGACAGCCTGTTGACAATCCTCCCGAGGACTCCGGGCAGAAACGGGGCGTTGTGTGGATCATTGCCATCGCCATCATCCTCCTACTGATCATCGCGCTCGTATTCACCTGGTGGATCGGTTGGTGGGACCGTGAGGCGGAATCGCAACCCCAACCGTCGACAACCGCCTCACCGACCGCGTCAACTCCAGCCCCATCCGCATCACCCTCCGAATCAAACGAGCCAGAAGAACCCGACCACCCGGACGGATGGGACGATATTAAGCGCTTCGACTTTGACAATCTCACGTGGAGTCACGTCTGGGTTTTCGTCCCTGGCATGACGATTGCCGAAAACATGACAATGGTGGACGGACAGGGCACAGGTACCTTGAGCCACATCCGACTCGCAGAAACTCCGGTTTTCGCAGACGCAAATGGGGATGGCTATCTCGACGCGATTGTTGGTGTCGTCTCATCGTCATCAGAGCAAATCGGTAAAGATGAAACAACTCGCTACTACCTGTGGATTTGGGATCCCGAGACGAAGAAACCATCCCAGATTCAGTGGTACGTCGCTGAAGCCGGGTCATGTATGGGGACGGTATCGTCAGTTACCGCAGCCGAGCGCGGATTTGAAATTTCCGGTGAACTGCCGAGTCTGAACTCCGAGTGCTCGGACGAAAACTCCATCCCCTTTACACGGACGATTGGCGCTCGCGGAAAGTATCCGATCCGTCTCGACAAACCGGGTTGGGGAGGTATGTGCGGTATGCATCCCAGCGGCGACAACCTTTTGGCAGGAGCTACCGATGCAGTACAGATTCGACTCGGCCCCGAAGCGGGCTCCGGCCTCCTACCGGAGTTGGATTCACTGACCGCCGCATACGCGGCAAAATGGTACGACGATAACCTCATCGTCATTAATGACTTCCAACAGGTACTGATTACCGATGCGACAAATCCAGAAGCCACCGTTGGCGACTGGGGATGCGCTTTCGTACCAAAATAGTCCTCATCAGCTTCTTTTGCTTTCTGACGGGCCCTCGTGTACGGTCATCTTCGTATACCCCCGGGGGTATACGAAGATGACTAGTTAATGAGGTGTCTAATGATTCGTCATATGCGGGAGAAATACTCTCCGCTCTACTTCCTTGCCGCTCTCGGCTTTGGCGGAATGTCGGTGCTCTTCTTCATGAACCTCATGCACTTGACGCCCCACCCGGCCAGCCCCATGCCAACCTACGAGTCAATCCAAGCCGCTTGGGCTACCGGAGAAGCAGGCTACCGCGCCGCCATTATTCTCGGGTACTCCGGCTTCTTCCTCTTCTTCCTCGCCCACCTGTATTTGCTGGCGTGGAATATCCGCGAGTTCCGCGAGTGGAAAACCACCGATTCCTACCGTGCCACGCTGAACTCAAACGCAGAAGTCACACTCCTAGCGGTCCCACTGACTCTCGGGATGACCGTCAACGGCCTGTTCATCGCCGGTATGATTTCCGTGCCTGGACTATGGCCCAATATTGAGTACCTCATGCCTTTCGCCCTCATCATGTACGGTGCCGTTGGTGTACTCGCCCTCATCTATGTGGGACGCTACCTCAACCGCGTCATGCACGAGGGCTTTGACTTCAAAGCGAACGGCGGACTCAACCAACTGCTCTCCTCCTTCGCCTTCGCCATGGTAGCCGTCGGACTGGCCGCACCGGCAGCAATGAGTTCAACGACGGTGACGGTTGTTCTTGCCTTTGGACTGTCGGTGTTCTTTGCCGTGATCTCGGTGCTACTGTTCTCGGTTTTCTTGCCGCTCGGTGTCATGTCGATGCTCCGCTACGGACTCTCGCTCGCCAACTCGGCGACGCTGTGGCTGTCGGTTCCGATTATCACCCTGTGGTCGATTACGACCCTGCGCCTCCACCACGGCATCTCCACACTCGGTGCACTCACCCCGAACCCAGAACCAGTACTCACCAATCCCATTGTGTTCTTCGTATTCCTCACGACGATGGTCGTTGCGCAACTCGTGTTCCTCTTCCTCGGACATCTTGCGATGCGCACAAACGGTTACTACCGTCGCTTCGTCTTCAGCAAACAAGAGCTGTCTCCTGCGGCCTTTACACTCGTCTGTCCAGGAGTGGCACTGGGAGTTCTCGCGTTCTTTACCCTCAATATCGGTCTGGTTAAGACCAACCTCTTCCCGGTTGGGTCAGCGGGCTTTATTGTGGTGCTCATCGGCGCGTATGCCGTACAAATTGCCACTCTCGTACTGATGGGCGCACTCGTGCGCAACCAACTCATGCGAGAAGTAGGTTCTCGTTCTGTTGACGGCGCACTGAATAAGCCTGCGTTGGCTCGCTAAATCACACCGTTTCGCTGGTCTCCGACGTTGGGTGAACAACCGATCTCACTGCGTGATTCCGGTTGCTTTCCCCAACGCGGAGGCCAGTTCGTTGCTCCGATAACATATCCGCTGGCAATACACCGCGCAGACTGAACTAGAAGGTCACTGTCTTGTCGGCCCACTCAACCAGTTCAACGCAATCAATCATGGTGGAAATTGGGCACAGCTCGGAGCCTTCCATCTTGCGGGACTTCAAGCAGGTGCCGCAGGCGAGGAGCTCACCGCCCAAATCAACATATTCTTGGAGAACCGTCGCGGTGTCGAACTTGTCGTGATGCAGTTCCTCGATTTCAACCGCAGCACCCATGAGGAACACTCTGACTTCATGTTCCTTCTGCTTGGCAGTTTTGGCAAAACGCATAGCGTTCCACGATTTTTCCGGATCGTTAGTTTCGATGATGACACCCAGCTTCATGGCATCTCCTCTGTGAAAAATCAGACGCTTTCAGTCTAAATCAATTCAAGATCTCAACCTTTACCCACCGGCAAAAGGAGGCATCACATCTATCCGCTCGATATCGGCAAGGCTAGTATCCATATCGAGGCGCGCACCGTCACCGAGAAAAGTACAGATGTTCATTACCTCAGCAAACGATGTTCCCGCTCCAGTTGTCCCCGTGTGGGTAGAGCACAAGTCCTCCAGCAGGGAAGCAAGAGTATCGGCCTCCTGATCGACAGATTCATGAGCTGTTCCTGCAGCCGCGCGGGCCGCACCATAGTAGTAAATATCCACCGGCACCTTCTTGATTGTTGCAGTGTCAAGTAAAACAATAATGCTAGCCTAAGAAACGTCAATCAACGCAAGGAGACAGAGAATGCGCTCACCCGAATCTCATCTCGAAGCTGTCGCCGACCTCATTCCTGGATACGGCTGTCATCTGGAATGGGAAGGGGACGGAATTCCTAACGATTACTACGAACAGATCCCACTGGCCGAAGCGGTCGACCGAGTCACGACATTTGATATTCATGCCGAGCTCCCTTCCCCACCATTTAACAATTCACAAATGGATGGTTACGCGATATCCGATAACCAACTGGCTTTACTACCCACACATCTTCCGGTAGGTCCAACTATTGCGGCCGGCACTGACCCAACTCAGCTATATCCGCAGGGTATTACTGACGAAGTGGCCCCGGTGATGACCGGGGCGCGACTGCCGGACAATGCCGTAGCCGTCATTCCGGTGGAAAAGGGACAACCCGACACATTTGACAAAACAGACCATTACGGTGTGGATCTACCCGCTACGACCGCCGGCACTTTTGTACGCGAGGAAGGCTCCGATATTGCCGTCGGTACGTTGCTGATTGAACGTAATACCAAACTCACTCCCTTACACATCGCCGCCCTCACCAGCCAAAAAATAGAAACCGTTACGGTATGGCGTAAAGCCCGCGTCGTCCTTTGTACCGGAGGAGCTGAAATCGGGGGTGAAGGGCCCGCTTCTATTCCCGACGTTAACGGGCCGCTACTAGTCCAACTGTGTGAAGAATACGGTATTGAACCTGTCGCCAGCATTCACACGAATGATGATGTTGTTCAACTACGCGCGAGCTTCGAGCAGACAATCGAGCAGTACCAACCCGATGCCATCATTACGTCAGGTGGAATCAGCCACGGCCGCTTTGAAGTGATCCGTAGTTTACTGGAGGGCGATCACGCTTGGTTTGGGCACGTAGACCAACAGCCCGGAGGTCCGCAAGGACTCGCCGTATTCAACGACGTGCCGGTGATATGCCTACCGGGTAATCCCATATCGACGCTCGTCAGTTTCCGCTTATTTGTGGCCCCACTTATCGGGGTCAACGCCGCCCTCAACGATTTAGAAACAGTCGGCGAAATACGCGCCGTTATTACGGAGTCTGTCGAAGGTCTTTCAGACCACCGCGATCAATTCCGTCGTGGAACCCACCGGATCACTGAACAAGGCACCGTCGAAGCTACCATTCTCGGTGGTGCTTCCTCGCATCTGCTGGCACAAGCAGCCGATGCCGACTGCCTTATCCGCATCCCTGCTCGCGCGAGTTTACAGCCGGGCGACATGGTTACCATTTACCCGCTGTAACGCCACCAACCCCCACCCTTCTTTTCCCTGTGAGGACATCCTATGACCACTTTGCCTACCGCCCATGTGATCGTCTCTTCCACACGAGCCGCCCGGGGCGAATACGAGGATCGAACCGGCCCCGTTCTCGTGGAATGGTTACGACAACGCGGTTTTGACACGCCTGATCCCACGGTTGTCGCCGACGCCGACGTCGCAGGTGCAGTCGATGCCGTTTTGAAGGGCAACAGCCGACCGCGCATTCTCCTAACTACCGGCGGTACGGGGGTGACGAAAGATGACCGCACGGTTGAGGCCGTGCAAGCTCACGTCGAGAGAGAATTGCCGGGAATCGTGCAGGCATTTTTTCTCCGCGGGCTTCAATCCGTTCCTACCGCAGTACTATCGCGAGCGATAGCTGGAACTGTCGGACAGTGTTTTGTGATGACTTTACCCGGTTCCACCGGGGCGGTTAAAGACGGTATTGCCGTCCTTGATCCACTCATTGACCATCTGCTTGGACTACTGGAGCCAGATCATGACTAGCGCGGAAGCAGGACACGTAATTCATGCGGCAATAACACACGACCCGCTGGAGGATCTGGTTGCCGCTGCCCGGCGGGAGACGGCCACACCAGCCACCGGAGCGGTCCTCACCTTCGAAGGTATCGTGCGCAATCACGACGACGGCGAGGCGGTTGAGGCCCTATCGTATTCGCACCATCCGTCTGCGACTGATGTCATGCACCGCATCGTCAGCGAGGTAGCTTCCCGTAATCCAGGCGTGCGACTGTGGGCCGCTCACAGAGTGGGCGATCTTCGAGTAGGTGACATTGCTTTTTTGGTTGTCGCAGCATCCGCTCATCGCAGCGGGGCCTTTGCCGCGTGCACGCAAGTTGTCGACGATGTGAAAGCACAATTACCCATTTGGAAAGAGCAAAAACTCTCCGATGGTCAAACCCAGTGGGTTGGCACCGAATGACAACGTCTGTATCAAAATACGCTCGCCAAATCGCACTCCCCGGCTTTAACGAAACCGCGCAAATGGCACTCGCTCACGCACATGTGACTGTCGTCGGGGCTGGTGGCCTGGGATCGCCCGCCCTCCTTTATCTGGCGGGAGCAGGAATTGGACACCTGCACATCGTTGATGACGATGTCGTTTCTGCGATTGATCTGCACCGCCAAATAATTCATGCTGAGACGACAATCGGCGTATTTAAAGCGGAATCGGCCCGCAAACGCCTGGAGGCGCTCAACAGTGACGTTACCGTATCAACAACGACCGAAAGGCTCACTCTCGCCAATGGAGTTGATCTTCTTGCCGCAAGCGATGTGGTACTAGATGCCACTGATAACTTTGAATCCCGACACCTGATCTCGCGTCTGTGTCAACAATTGGGAGTTCCTCACGTGTGGGGAGCTGTACTCGGCTATGAAACCCAAGTGTCGGTCTTTGATGCCCGTCGTGGACCGATCTATGAGGACCTGTTCCCAGCTCCTCCTCCGCCTGACAAACGCGAAACCTGCGTAACGGCAGGTGTACTCGGCCCCGTCGTAGGTATGGCAGGGGCGATGATGGCAGTTGAGACAATTAAGCTCATCACCAGTATCGGCACACCGCTGATCGGCACCGTCGCATTCTATGATTTTGCCGAAAGCCGCTGGAACTTCGTTCCCCTCAAATCTCGTACCGACGGCTAGTCCTCCACCGTCCGTGCGCCTCTACGGAAGATCCCGCGACCAGTCACCGGAACGGCCTCCGGATTTAGCAACGATTCCACAGCGCCGAATGACGGCACTGCGATCAACCCCTTTGACCATGTCGATAATGGCTAATGCGGCAACACTAACTGCCGTCAACGCTTCCATTTCGACACCGGTGCGGTCCGCGGTGCGAACCGTCGCTTTAATCGCCACGTGATCGTGTTCCAACGCCAGGTCCACCTCACATCCATGCACTCCGATTGTGTGTGCCAGTGGAAGCAGATCAGGTACGCGTTTAGCGGCGCTTATGCCTGCAATACGGGCGACGGCAAGTACATCTCCCTTGGGAACGGTGCCTTCGCGCAGTGCCGTCATTATGGCGGGAGAGCAAGCGACCTCACCGCAGGCTACGGCTGTGCGCACCGTCGGTTCTTTTGCGGTTACGTCAACCATATACGCATGGCCTTGATTATCGAGGTGTGTCAATCGCGGTGTCGTATCAGACATAGATTATCCTCCCGCTATCCACCGATTTGCGACATCGTCCGGTTCGGTTGCAGGAACTGCGGGTCATCAATACCGTGACCGGCAGGCTTAAAGAACATAGCGCGTCGCCAGGCTTCAGCAATGTCGTCATCGCTCCCGCCGTTTCGCATAAGTGCCCGCAATGGTGTTTCCGTTTGGCTAAATAAACACGAACGGATGCATCCGTCAGCAGTTAAACGCGTTCGATCACAGTCGCCGCAGAACGGAGCAGAAACTGAAGCGATAATACCGATCTGACCGCGCAGACCTTCTTTCTTGCGATCGCATACATCCCACAGCTGCGCGGGAGAAGCTCCTCGCTCCACCGGGGTGGGTGACAGATCAAAACGAGATTCAACTATAGTCTGAATCTCATTTGCGGTTACCATATCGTCACGAGTCCAGATTCCTCCCGGCCCCAGAGGCATCTGTTCAATTAAACGAAGTTGAAATCCGTGGACGAGGGAAAACTCAACCAGTGGCACAATATCGTTTTCATTGACTCCTCGCATAATGACCGCATTAACCTTGACGGGACGCAAATCGCAATCAAAAGCAGCCGCCAGGCCTCTCAATACGCTGGGAAGTCGATCTCGACGAGTTAAAGTGGCATAGGTTTCATGGTTAAGTGAATCAAGGGAAATATTCACCCGGTCTAACCCGGCAGCTTTGAGCGCCGACGCCCGGTGCTCTAGCCCCAAACCATTGGTCGTCAAGGCAACCGCAGGAGCATCTTGACAGTCTGTGCTAAGACTCTTGGTTGCCGCAATTATTTTTTCCAGGTCCCGATGGAGTAGCGGCTCTCCTCCGGTGAACCTCACCTGTCGAATACCGAGGTATTCGACAGCAATGCGGATGAGTCGATTAAACTCGTCTGTTGTCAGCGTCTCATCGGTCGGTTTCCATTCAACACCCTCGGCGGGCATGCAGTAGGTACACCGCAAGTTGCAGCGATCGGTCAGCGACACGCGCAGATCACGCGCGGTACGACCATACGTGTCGGTGAGCGTGCGCTGACCGGCCGCAACTTGGATAGACGGGACAACATTCATAGTAAACAGAAGTTTAGCCCGCTTATGATATCAGCGCACTTCGTCTGACGGCAGCTCCGCAGTTGCCGCAGGCGTCGCAGTTGCGTCGGCTGCACGACGGTTTTGGGCAATCTTAATGATTTTCCACAGACCGTATACTCCAATGAGAGCCCATACAGCCTCCGTGATAAAGAGCCCCGGATTGAATGGTGCGAGCGCCGTATAGGTGAAGCACAAAGCGCCAAAAATATTGGCGAACTGATAGCTATAGGATTCGGAATTAACCAATCCGAGATTGAGAGCTCCGAAACCGAGGATGAAGAAAACCGATCCAATGATCGATACGGCCTGTAATGCTGGCATGACGTCTGGCATGATATGTCACTTTCTCGTGCTAGGCACGGAGCTCAGTTGGTTCCTGCGGTTGTTGCGGTCGTGTTTTCTGCATTGGCCGCCTTGCGGCGCTTGAGGAAAATTTTCACGACGCCATAGACTCCGATGAGTGTCCACAAAACCTCGGTGATGAACACACCGATATTCATGGGCTTAATCACGGAGTATGTGAGCGCGGCAGCGCCGATAACATTCATCCACTGGTAGGTGTAATGATCGGCAGTGAGTTTGCCCAAGTTGAGCAGGAAGAAGGCAAGAAGAAGCGACAGTGGCGCAATCATGCCAATTTCATTTGCAAAAGGCATTAGGGATTCCTTTACGTATTAGTTGTGTTGGGGGTGGCGGCGACGCTCCGGCGTTTCCAGAGACTTCAGACTAGGAAGATTCAATCTGTCGAGAGTCTCCTCCATATCCCGCGCACGCTTTTCAAACTGTTGGAGGCGCTCAACCTGATCGGGTTTGAGCTGTCCTTCTTTTTGGTAGTGCTTCACGCGCGGATAGCGTCCGGCGAGAAGGGTACCGAAATCAACGGCAAGGTCGAATTGACCTTCGCAGGTTGCGGTACGTCCGGCGGCGGCAAATGCTTCGATATCGCCGAGGACGTCCTCCAACTCCGTCAGATCATGGTCAATACCGGGTACCGACCCGTCCGCTTCCAAGTAGGAGTCGACACCGGTTCGTGTTGGTCCCGCTGGAGTATCGCGCCACCGCTGCATGCGCAAAGTCTCGTTGGCGAGGACCGGCTCATTAACCGGTAGACGCGGAGCTTCCGCCTGTGCCAGTAACTGCCCGCGACTCATGCGAATAAACGTGTGGTATCTTTCGTACCCGGGCTTAGTGCAGGTGAGTCCTACCGCATAGGCTTCAAGATCTTCCGATTTGAAGTTCCAACCCACATATTTTGCGAGTGGGACGACCGCGTAGTCCTGCGGAGTTGTTCCAGGAATATGGAAATCAACTTCCTGAACATAGTCGAGGACGATTTGCTGTTGCTCTTCCGTGAGCATCATGTCCTGATAAAGGGGATACATGGGGTGCTCCTTCTAGATCATCTGCATGCGGTCGTAGTTGTCGAAGTCTTCGAACCAACCACCGCGGCTACGGCCGATAATGTCGTATCGATTAACAATTTCAATTCGTTCAACCCATTTGGCGGAACGGAATCCCGTTGAGATTTCCTGACGGATACGCATAGGCGCTCCGTTCTTGATGGGAATATCTTCACCGTTGAGATTGGTTGCAACGAGCGTTTGCGGTTGCGTGGCCTCCATCATCGGTGAGGATTCGTAGTAGAAGCCCTCCGGATAAAGATTGTCATCACGCCCCATGCACTGGAAGCTCTTGAAGACGACATCAGTTGCACCCGGAAGGGGACGAACCAGGTCGAGCAGAACATGCAGGGGTACGCCGCCCCAGGTGCCGATGGAGGAGAATCCTTGCACACAGTTATGCATGGTGGTTTGTTCGTATCCATCCGCAATTTCGCGCAACTCTGAAACCGTTAAGGTCATCGGTCGCTCAACCAGACCACCCACTTCGAGATAGTAATCCTCGTAGTCGTGGACGACCATCGCCATATATTCGTCAATTTCCGGCGGACAACCGGAGGCGCGGAAGTGCTCAGTTACATTATTCGGGTCGAGTTCCTGGCGCGACTCCAACTTCATGAGCTGACGAGTCAATGGGCGAACGATCACGTTGTGGAGTTTTTCCACTTTTCGCGGCTTCTCCAGTGAACTACGAGTAGCCCATACGTGTAGGAAGACGACGAAAAGCAATCCGATCCCAAAGATCACGCCACCGGCTACTGGACTGTTGGAGTGCCCGAAGACCATCTTCGACACTTCATGCCCGTAACCGTGAAGCAGGACCATTGATACGTGACCGATGATGAACATCAGATAACCGATAAGTCCCCACCAGTGGGCAGAGCGGATCACTTGACGTCCGCCCAGCGCCTTCGTCAGTTTCGGCCAGTGGGTATTAACCGCTGGCGACTGCATCATGCCGGTGAAAATCATGAACGGCGGGAGAATGAAAATAGCGGTTGCGTAGGCGAGCTGCTGGATAGCGTTAAACGGATATCCAGGCATTGGATCAGGCGAAACGAATGCCAAATAGGAAACCATGTTGTTAAACGCTTGGATGGGGAAGTCCCAGCTCGGTGGAATGTAGCGGAGCCACTGTCCGGTTGCGAAGAGGAGTACGTAGTAAATCAGGAAGAAAGATACGTATCCCATCACCGTCATAAAGTGCCAGTACCGTCCCAAACCGAGTAAACCGCGGCCGGGCAGAGAAATGATCGGAGAGTAGTCCTCGTACTCACTTCCTACCGCATAGTACTTATGCTTGGGCTTAGATTTGATTGTAAATTCAGCCCATTGCTTACCGGGAATATTGTGCACGCTGCGGTGTAGTCGCGGATAGGTACCGAGAATCTCGATGCCCGAGCGAATAAAGAAGGTGACGAAAATGATATTAAGAAAGTGCTCTACCCGAAGCCACCAGGGGAAATCAAAGGTCATTTGTGCTGCCATAGTCATGGTGGATACTCCTAGTCCGTGAAGCCTTGTGTCTTCGGCCAAGCAACGAGAATTCCGAAATTGACCGCCCAGTTCAGTACGAAATATGCGAGCGAGGCAAAAAGCAGGAGATTCCAGGTAGCCGCTAGGTACAGGCCGGCACCATTCCAAATAAATGGGGCATCGCCGCTGACGACTCCGCCAATATAAACGACGCAGGCTCCGGCAGAGATCATGCTACCGAAATCCCAGATAGCTAGTCGCGTCGTCAGAGCAAGTACCAGGTAGACAGCGGCAAGTGCTGCCACGATCCACAAAGCGATATTCCCGTGCGGAAATGGCGGATGCCCTCCCAGCGCTACATTGACTGCCGAAGCTCCGATGGCGGCAATCACCAAAACGAGTAGGGCCTTCGTCAATCGCGGCAGATTGAAACGAAAATAGCGAAAAAAGTTGGCGCGCTTTCGACCGGGTTTTACGTGTCGATACACATCCTCGGTCGCATTGGGGGTTCCCACCGCATTGGGGATACCACCCTCGCTATCTGCGCCTTCAACGATGATGTTCACAGGCTCTCCTTCCAGGTCTCAAATAAAACACCGAGAGTACGGTGTTCTATTGTTCGAGCGGAAAGTCGAGAACGACTGGGAGAGCCACTCAATTTCCCATTAGGCATACTTTGTTTGTCTAATGCGAATTAAAAGCCTATCAAAGTTGCGCGATACTCTTGGCATATTCGCGTAAGTTGCCACGACTGACGACTTTTCCACGCCGCAAATGGATGACTTCAGCATCAAAAGCGGCAACGTCTGCCAGGTCATGAGTGACGAGAATCATGGTGGCTCGCCCCAAGCGTTTTTTGAGTAGCAATCGAATGTCGTTTGCAACCTCAAAATCAAGGGAAGCAGTGGGTTCATCGAGGAGTACGACTTCCGGACGAATCGCCATTGCTCTCGCAATAGCAACCCGCTGAGCCTGCCCTCCAGACAACTGATTTGGGTGTCTGTGTGAAAGTGATGTCATACCCACAGAACTCAGTTCTGACATGGCAACTTTTTCAGCCTCTTTTTGACTCACTCCCTGACACTTTAGGCCATAAATCACATTCTTCAACACTGACATATGGGGGAACAGAGCCGCATTTTGTGCTAATAAAGCGATACGTGGTCGTTGTTTTGACGTCCACGTCACCGTGCAGTCCGGCGCTTTCAGCGCACCGGACACCAGCGACAAAATGGTTGATTTGCCGGCACCGTTGGGGCCCACTAGCGCAGTCCACGACTCCGGGGGAAACTCAATATCGACATCAACATGACGCACCGGAATATTCGCCTTGACGTGGACGCCGGCACCGGGTACCCGCTGGGCAAAAAGCATAGAGTCATCGTCTACTCGTGGACCAGTAGAGGACGATGCGGAAACTTCACCACGTTCTTCCACCGGTGCTTCACCATGCATAACCTTGTGATACCACCATGAATTCGCGGATGAAGATAGACCCACCAGAATAAAAGCCGTGGCAACGAGTACCAGCGAAAGCGCAAGAGCCAGGTCGATATCGCTTTCAATCTGGAGATAAATTTCCAGTGGGAGGGTTCGCGTCACGCCCTGTAAGGATCCCGCGAAGGAGATAGTGGCGCCAAACTCTCCCAGCGCCCGACTAAACGCCAGTGCGGTGGCCGACATAATGGCAGGTGCCGACAGCGGCAACGTTACAGTAAAGAGGGTTTTGGTTCGAGAGGCACCAAGATTTCGCGCTACCTCCTCATACAAAAACCCACGGGTACGTAATGCTCCCTCCAGCGACGTAATGAGAAAAGGCATTGCCACAAAAGTCTGAGCAAGCACCACCGCTATCGACGTAAAGCCAATTTCAATCCCCGCAATGGAAAGATATTTGCCGAGCAGGCCGCGGCGTCCCCAGGTGATAAGAAGTGCGAGACCGGCCACCACAGGTGGCAAAACCATAGGGAGTGTTGCCAATATTCGAACCGTGCGCGGAATCCAACCATCGCGGGTGCGAGCCAGCCACAACGCCAGCGGAGCCCCCAGCAACACACAGATTAGAGTACTAATGGTGCAGGTCACCAGGCTAAGTTTGAGAGCGTCCTGCGCCGCTTCAGTTCTCAGTAGCCGCCACAGATTGGGGAAATCAACCTGAAGTAGCGTAGCGATGAGCGGGACAATGAGGAAGAGCAAGGCCAGCACCGCGGGGGCTCCCAAAATGCGTGGCATACCTCCCTGATCATTTGTTATATCCCGTCTCACCACTGGCTACTTTCCACCAATTCCTAACCTTGGTCACCCGATGCTGGGGAGCGGAAGCCGTACTGTGCAAGGATCTCCTGCCCCTTTTCGCTCAAAATCGCATCAATGAAAAGTTGCGCAACATCTTTGTGCTGGGAATTTTTCACCATAGCGATGGGATAGGCGTTAATAACGTCCTCCGCGCCGGGAACCTCGATAATCTCCACCTTATCGCCAGATGACATTGCGTCGGTTACATAGACGAGGCCGGCATCGGCCTCACCCTTTTCTACCTTCGACCGCACGTCTCCGACATTGCGTTCCTCCGATACCGGCTCGAGAGTCACACCGAGATTCTCCGCCAGCGTTTGAGTCGCATTGCCGCAGGGCACTCCCTCGGCACAGGTCACCAGTTTCTTATCATTCAAAGACGAATCCAGGCCGGTAATTTGGGCTGGATTACCCGCTGGCACAATGAGAGTCAGCACATTTGAGGCGAAAGGCTGCACGTCTTCCACCAGATCCTGCTCAATAGCATTGTCCATATTTTTTTGGTCCGCGGTGGCCAGCACGTCGACTGGCGCGCCCTCCGCAATCTGTTTAACAAGCGTATTTGAGCCATCAAATGAGAACGTCACTGACATTTCAGGATGTTCTTTTTCCAGCACATCCGTTTTGATTTGTTCAAATGCCTTCGTCAAGCTCTTGGCCGCAAATACGGTGATTTCCGTTGGCTCCTCCTGGGCGGCCGGTTCATCTGAACCGCATGCACTCAAGCCTAGAGGAATGATACTCAACGCAGCTATTGCTGCCACTACACGTTTGCGCATTACTGTTTTTCTCCTGTGAGAGCTTTGACTGACACATTGGTGGCCTTAACTTGAGCAGTTGCCACCGATCCGATTTCAAGACCTAGTTCTTCCACAGCCTCGGTAGAAATCAGCGACACAACCCGGAACGGTCCGCACTGAAGATCAACCTGACTCATCACGTGATCTTTTTTAATCGCGGTAACGATCCCCGTCAGATTATTGCGAATCGACAGATTAAGTCTGTCACTGTCTTCACCGTGCAGGTCGGAGCGCCGAGCAAGATAGTCGACAACGGATTTCCCGTCTACGCGTTGGGGACCTGCCGTTTGCGTGTCAGCGACGATATGGCCGTCCTCCAACCAACGTCGGACAGTGTCATCACTGACGCCAAGAACTGCTGCAATGGTGGAAATTCGATAACTAGGCATAGCGCTCAGTATAAACTATCACGATTGTTAAATCAACTAAATTTTTCCGCATATTTGGATAAAGTAGTCAGATTTTACCGTCAATTCGGAATATCTTGGCAAAATGACTATCGCTACTTCAGTGCTATGCCCTCCCTATGTGGCACCCGACGTAACACGTCGTACAATTGCGGTGTGTCTCAACAAAACCTTGTCGTAGCCGCCGCCATCATGGCACCACAGTCTCGCTCAAGCGACTCTGAAGCTGTTCACTGGGGAACACCGGCCGCGGTGGATGAGCCGCGGATTTTGGCGGCACAAAGAGCCTATCCAGAAAACCTACGTGGCCAATACGAACTTCCCGGTGGTAAAGTCCATCCCGGAGAAGATCCCATCGACGCCCTCCACCGAGAAATAGCCGAAGAACTCGACTGCCTCGTTACCCTTAAGCAACCGGTAATTCACCCCCATTCACCCGACGGGTCGTGGCCGATATTGGGGGGACGTCGCATGCGGGTGTGGCTTGCACACGCAGTCAGCGAACCTCGCGCTGGCACTGACCACCTGCAACTGACCTGGTGCTCACCTACTAGTTATCAACACTTACCGTGGCTCACCCCAAATATCCCGATAGTGCAAGCTGCATTCGCGCTCTGTGAATAGTCACCTTGAAGGCAGCCGCTCACTACCCACTCATACCAATACGTGAAGGAGCGTGGCGTAGGTGGCAATTCCCGCCACGATCGACACCAATGAATTCGACCACTTCACGTGGAGCACGAAGGTCACTAGCATTCCCGCCGCCGATGGAATCCAGCCGCCCGGAGACGAAAAAGTGACATCCGTGAGCGTGTAGGCGACCAAAATTATCATGACCCCAATTGGCATTACGCGCCCCGTCTCGACGACTACCGGACGATCAGCTACTTTTCGCAAGGCAACAAATGCAGAGGCTCGCAACATATAGGTCACAACTGCAATAACGATGAGGGCAGACACAATATACGTTGTGGTCATTTTTGATGCCCTCCTTCCGCAGATTCAACGAACGAGGCGGTATTCGCGTCGACGGGGGAAGACGAAGACCTCGTGACCCATAAAACAACGACTGCCGTGTAGGAAATAAGCGAGACGATCAGCATCAAGGTTTGACCGGCAGCTAGCCCAGCAGCAGCGCAAATGAGCGCGTATACCACTATGCGTGGCCGTGGATTTGCGCGGTAGGCATCGATGGCCAGAACAATAAAAAGCGATGTGAGGGCAAACGACATGAAGGTGGCATCGAAGTGGGCCCAATGCACGATGAGCGCACCGATCGTTGTTCCGCTGATCCAGTACAGGTGATTAATGAGTTCAGTGAAGAACACTCGCCGCCCGCTGAGAGTCTGAGGATCGCGGGTGGCTAGGAGCGCATAGGTTTCATCGGTTAACGCATGAATTCCATAGGCCCGTGCGAGAGGATGTTTCATGCGTCGAAGCGGAAATGAAATGCCATAGAATACGTGTCGAAAATTCACGAAGAACGTCGTGAATGCAATGGTAAACAGCCCGGCTCCACCGGTGATGAGTTGGACGGCGACAAATTGCATTGACCCCGCATATAGCGTGACGGAAAAGATAGGGATCCACCACCAGGCGATTCCTTGCGATACCGCATACATGCCGAAAGCTAAACCGAGAGGAATATAGCCGGCACCCACGATCCAGGTATCGCGCAGAGTTAACGCCAGGTCACTTCGAGACATGATTTCAACTCTAAGAAGCGGCGCGTTTCAATGACTTATCGTCTCACCAGGCGAAGATTTGACGACACATCGATGTTAAGTGTCATAATAAAGCTATGCCAAAAATTATCGGAGCCACCTTGGGAGAGCATCGAGAGAAGACGCGTCAAGCACTTTTCGACGCGCTCTCTTCCCTCCTGCGCGAACAGTCATTTGAATCCATTACGATGGCGCAGATTGCGCGCCGCGCCGGAGTTGGGCGCACAGCGGTCTATAACCATTTTGAGGACAAAGACTCCCTGCTACTTGCGCTTATGAGCGCAACCACGGAACAGTTCACGGCCATACTCACAGAAGCACTACAAGTCATTGACGACCCCCTGCAACAGATCCGCATCTATACCCGTGCTCAATTGGAACTCAAACACCATTACCATTTGACAGAGGGCGTCAATTTGCGTCGACTAACCGCATCGCAGCCAACTGAGAAGCTACGCGAACACGCCCACATAGTGGAACACATACTCCATCATTTACTCGCCGCAGCCCAGCGCAAAGATCAGATTTCAGTAGCCCCGTCACCGGGAATTATTAATCTCATTCATACCTGTCTAGCCGGACAAGTCATGCCGAAACGACGCACCGACCGAGAAAAAGTCATTCTCGAAGTGGAAACATTTATTCTGCGTGGGCTCGGTGCCAACGAAGAGGCAGTAGCAAATGTTGACCCCCGGGTAGCTGAACTTCGGTTTGTTTTCGGAGATGAGTCCGAAACCAATCTTGACAGCGAAACCCTCCCGGATGGGGACGACAATTACGCCACCTACTTGCGGTGCCCGATTAACGTCGTCGCCTAATATTCACCGGCGTATAACCTTCGAAGACGACGGCGCTGACGGCCTATCCGGACCGTCAGCGCCGATATAAATGCTTATCGATACAACGTATGACGCGGCCCGCCTTAGGGGCGCGCCGCGTCATACCATGTGTTATTTTTGTTCCTCAGCCTCGGCGATTTGCTGGCGCACTTCGTCCATATCGAGACCCTTGATCTGTTCGATCACGTCATCGAGAGCTTCGGCCTGCAGAACCCCGGAGTGACGGAACACCGCAATACCCTGACGGAAAGCCATCAGTGTAGGAATTGAAGAGATCTGTGCGGCCGCCGCCAGTTGCTGCTCCGCTTCCGTGTCAACCTTGCCAAAAACTACGTCCGGATGATTTTCAGACGCTTTTTCATAAATTGGGCTGAACATGCGGCAGGGACCGCACCAAGCGGCCCAGAAGTCAACGAGCACAATGTCGTTTTCTTCTACAGTCTTACCGAATTCTTTAAATGTCAGGTCAGTGGTTGCCATGTGTTTTCAACTCTTCCAAGATATTGCGTACCTTCTTGCTCAAGATAACCTTGCCCAGAGGATTTGTATTCCGGCAACTCGAAAATGTGCTGAATGCCTCAGTTTTCAAATTTTTGTGCTAAGAGTTCCGCAATTTGGATCGTATTGAGAGCAGCTCCCTTGCGGAGGTTATCGCCCGAGACCACAAATACCAGACCTCGTCCGCCCTCAACCGCCTGATCGTGACGGATTCGACCTACCAGAGAATCGTCAATACCGGTAGCTGCCAGAGGGGTGGGTACGTCGGTAACCCGCACACCCGGGGCCTCCGCCAATATCTCGCGCGCTCTGTCCGGTGTGATCGCCTTGGAGAATTCAGCATGAATAGTCAAAGTGTGACCGGTTAAAACCGGCACCCGCACACATGTTCCCGATACGGCGAGTTCCGGAATGCCGAGAATCTTGCGTGATTCGTTGCGCAGTTTCTGTTCCTCATCCGTCTCCCACGTACCGTCATCGACGAGAGCTCCGGCTAACGGCACCACATCGAAAGCAATCGGGGCCACGTAGGTTGACGGTTCTGGCCACGATACCGCTTTACCGTCGGTTACCAGCCCTTCCACATCTTGTTCCAGAGCAACCTGTGTTTGCCCCAGTAACTCTTTGACCCCAGCCAATCCCGATCCGGACACCGCCTGGTAAGAGGATACGAAAAGTCTCTTCAAACCAGCTTCGTCATGAAGTGGTTTGAGTACCGGCATAGCGGCCATTGTGGTGCAGTTCGGATTAGAAATAATGCCTCGCGGCCGCTGCTCAATCGCTTCAGGATTAACTTCTGACACCACCAGCGGAACCTGCGGATCCTTGCGCCAGGCAGACGAGTTATCCACAACGATTGCACCGGCTTCAGCAAATTTCGGTGCGTATTCACGGGATGCGGTGGCCCCGGCAGAAAAAACAGCAATGTCGATGCCAGACAAGTCGGCGCTGGCTACGTCCTCCACCGTGTAACGTGTGCCGCAATATTCTATTTCAGTTCCAGCAGAGCGTGCCGAGGAGAAGAAACGGAAACGGGTAGCCGGGAAGTCCCTTTCGGCCAAAATGGCGCGCATAACGTGGCCGACTTGACCGGTTGCGCCTACCACACCGAGAGTCAGTGAAGTTTTCATCGTCCTGTTCCTCCGTAGATTACTGCTTCAGATTCTGTCGCATCAAGACCGAACGCCGAGTGAACCGAACGTACCGCGCGGTCAAGGTCCTCGAGCTTGGTGACAACGGAAATACGAATTTCCGAGGTCGAAATGAGGTCAATATTGACGCCGGCTTCCGACAGCGCACCGAATAGTTTGGCTGATACGCCGGGGTTGGTGCGCATGCCAGCACCGATGAGAGAGAGGATGCCGATATCTGAGTTGTATTGCAACTTGGTATAGCCGAGTTCATCTTTCGCAGACTCAATCGCAGCCATCGTTTTATCCGCATCCGAAGATGGGAGTGTAAAGGTGATATTTGCCCGGCCGGTCCCCGAAGTAGGAACGTTCTGCACAATCATGTCGATATTGGAGCCGGCGGCCGTAATGATCTCAAAGAGACGGGCGGCCATGCCGGGAGTGTCAGCAATTCCGACGACGGTGATTTTGTCCTGGCTACGATCATGTGCAATGCCAGAAATAATAGGGGCTTCCACTTTTTCCTCCTGGGGTATGGCAAGGGCAATGTCGGGAACAAGTCCCTTCAGGTCGGGGTTTGCCGGGGTATTTGAAATCCACGTGCCATCCTTTGTCGAAAAAGACGAACGTACGTGGAGCGGCACCTTGTAGCGACGGGCAAACTCGACTGCGCGAAGGTGAAGAATCTTGGCTCCGTGGGCAGCAAGTTCCAGGGTTTCTTCCTGGCTGATGCGATGTATACGGCGCGCATTGGGAACGATGCGGGGGTCGGCGGTGAACAGGCCGTCCACATCGGTGTAGATTTCACATACGTCGGCGTGGAGGGCGGCTGCGAGCGCCACCGCGGTGGTGTCGGAACCTCCGCGTCCGAGAGTTGTTACATCATCGTCAGAGGACACACCTTGGAAGCCGGCAACAATGGCAACCTGACCGTCACGAATAGAACGGGCGACACGCTCGGGAACCATGCCGGTAATTTGCGCTTTTCCAAAATGAGCATCCGTCATAATACCGGCTTGAGCACCCGTGTAAGAGACGGCGGGTACGCCGAGAGAGTTGATGCTCATAGCCAGTAGTGACATGGAGACTCTCTCTCCGGCTGATAGCAACATATCCATCTCGCGTTGCGGTGGATTGTCGGACAGTTCTGCAGCCAGGTCGAGTAACTCATCGGTTGAGTCGCCCATGGCAGAAACTACCACGACAACATTGTGCCCAGCGTTACGAGTGTCGACAATACGTTGGGCAACGCGTTTCATGGCCTCGGCATCGGAGACGGATGAGCCTCCGTATTTTTGCACAATGAGTGCCATGGATTCTCCTTGACTTTACCTACGGGATACTGTTCTGTTTCTAGTCTAGGACTGGCCCCGGTCACATCCCTTGTCGATCCAGCACGCGAACTATGGAAACGGTCACGATTCTGCATTTCTGTGGCGTCGTTGACCAGGGTTAAGGCTTAGTCGATGAGTCGGCGTCCTTCAAAAGCACGTCCCAGGGTGACCTCGTCGGCATATTCAAGATCTCCCCCCACGGGTAGGCCAAGCGCCAGGCGAGATGCCGGCACTTGCATGGTGTCTAGCATTCGCGCCAGATAGGTGGCTGTTGCTTCGCCCTCAATATTAGGGTCGGTTGCGATGATGACTTCTTTCACACCATTGGCACCCAGTCGTGCCAGAAGCTGACGAATACGCAATTGGTCGGGGCCCACCCCGCGCATCGGGTCGATGGCTCCGCCCAGTACATGGTAGAGGCCCCGGTAACTTCCCGTGCGTTCTATGACTTCAACATCTTTTGCTTCTTCGACCACACAAATAATGGTGGCGTCTCGTCTGGCATCTTCACAGATATAACAGTGCTCAGATTCGGCGATATTGCCGCAGATATCGCAAAAACGCACTTTGTCTTTGACTTCTTCAAGAGCGCGAGAAAGCCGTAAGACGTCCTCTTTTTCTGCGCTAAGGACGTGAAAAGCGATTCGTTGAGCCGATTTCGGCCCGATACCGGGCAAACTTCCAAGTTCATCTATAAGTGTTTGAACTGCACCTTCGTACAACGCTAGTCGCTTCCTTCGTCAATTTCTTCGATAAGACGGGCGCCAAAAATTTCCTGTACCACCGGGAATCCAATCTCCAGTGTGTGCTCTGCATCGGGATCATCGACGCTTGCGCCTCCGGTTGGATCATATTCGGTTTCGGGCTGCTCGGGCGATACGACAGAAGGCGCTACCGTAGATTCGTTTCCCTGAATATGAGAAGGCGTGGACGTAAAACCATCTTGTGCCTGAGGTGCGGCACTGTGGTTATTGTCTTCCGATGATTCTAGTGGGGGCGGCACCTGTCGTTCCGGAACGGATTGATCTACCTCATTCTCAGTTACTGTCAGTTCCTGGGCGAGACCGGCCCCGGGAATCGCTACCGGACCCCAACCATCGTCCTCTTCAGAGCTGTTCGAGGCCGCTGGATTTTCATCGAGGGGATTATTTCCAGGAATTGATGAAGGACCATGTGGTGGACGGTTGGGCTTCAGCTGTGATTGGGCGGCGGATTGCTCTTGGTGTGATCTTGTGGCCGACGCAACCGGAGCCTGATTTCCTACGGTTGTATGTACTTTTTTAGGTGCGCCAACAACAATCCGAATAGCCTCCACGGCCACATGTTCATGACCTCCGGCATAAAAAGCATTCCGCAGATTTTCTGAGCCGAATCCCAAAGTGACGGAATCGGCATCCTCCGACACAATCGTCGCATGGTCTGCGAGCAGGAAGCGGGTAGCCCGGCGAAGTTGCTCAACGGCCTCAATGAACTGATCCCACTTCCCGTGCAAATTAGCTGTTGAGTCAGATGCCTGCGGTGGGGACGCCGCAAGAGCTACCGGTTGCTGATCAGAGGTCGCCGGTATTTGCGAAGCCGGGTCAGTATGCGGTTCATGCTCATGACTCTCACGGGTGCGGGAGGGCGAATCTAGTTCCACTTTCGGGGTGCGAGTTATTCGTTCAGTATCCGCAGTAGCGGAATCCGTCTGCGTTACGGATGTGCTGACCGGTTCCGCCGACGTTTCTACAGCCCTGGATTCCGCACCGTCCGTCGGTTGCTTTTTGCTTTCAGACGTTGCTTGTTTGCGCTGCCCTTCACGGATACGCCGTACTTCTTCACGAGCTCGCGCCGCTCCTGTGAGAACATTTCCATCCACGTCGGTAACCGGCTCGATAGCTTCTGCCTCCGGCTCCGGCCTGCCACTGGCTTGGGGGGTGGCTAGCGGATGGGTTTCAATAAGGATACGCCCCACCAGAAGTTCGAGTTGAAGGCGCGGAGAAGTGGCGCCAACCATTTGACGCAATGCCTCATCGGTGAGTTCCGCGGCTTGTGAAAGAGCGGCCGGGCCCCACATGCGCGCTTCTTCAAACATACGATCACGCTGATCGCTGGGTATTTCACCAAGAATGTCGCGCGCCTGTTCTCCCGCAACCGCCACGATGAGAAGATCACGTAGACGCTGCAAGAGATCTTCCACAAAGCGCCGAGGATCATGGCCGGATTCCACCATTCGTTCAATGGTAGAAAATACCTGCGCACCATCATTTTGCGCCAGCGCTTCAACCGTATTGTCGAGTAGCGCATGATCCGTATAGCCCAGTAGCGCAATCGCCTGTGTGTAGTCGATTGACGCGTCGACACTTCCCGCCATCAGTTGATCGAGTACCGACAGGGAGTCACGAACCGATCCACCGCCGGCACGAACCACCAGGGGAAGTACGCCCTCCCCGACTGAAATTGACTCGTGTTCACACAGCTGACGCAGAAACGGAATCATTACGTCACCGGGAACCAACCGGAAAGGATAGTGATGCGTTCGCGAACGAATCGTGCCGATCACCCGTTCTGGTTCCGTCGTTGCGAATACGAACTTCACATGCTCGGGCGGCTCCTCAACCAGCTTCAGTAACGCGTTAAATCCCTGCGGGGTAACCATATGCGCTTCATCAAGAATGAAAACTTTGTATCGATCACGAGCCGGCGCGAAAGTAGCGCGCTCACGCAATTCACGAGCATCATCAACACCGTTGTGCGAGGCCGCATCAATCTCAACGACATCGAGGGAACCCGGGCCCCCGGTGGCCAGATCACGACACGAATCGCAGGTTCCGCAGGGGGAGTCAGTTGGCCCTTCGACACAGTTCAAACACCGCGCAAGAATGCGCGCAGAGGTCGTTTTGCCACAACCGCGCGGCCCCGAAAACAGGTAGGCGTGAGTCACCCGGTTGGAACGCAGGGCAGCCTTAAGCGGCTCGGTCACATGATCCTGACCGATTACTTCGTCAAAGGTTTCGGGCCGGTATCGGCGGTACAGTGCTATGGTCACAGTTCAAACTCTAACGGTAACGGCTGACATCTGCGGCCTCCGCAACGAAATACGCTGACTAACGGGCGCAAATATCCGCCACCACCGCCTCCGTTTCTTGCAAGAAATCTGTCACTTTCAGTCGTATGGACAAGCCGCGTCGGCCTCCGGAAACAATAATACTGGTCAGCGCAAGGGCTCTTTCGTCAAGGACTACCCGGTGTGGATGCTTTTGCCCAAATGGGCTAATTCCGCCCACCACATATCCGCTACGTTGCTGCGCTTTGGACGGCTCCATAAATTCGGCCCGTTTACTTCCCATCGCACGGGCGACTTTTTTCTGCGATAGCCGGTGACTGGCGGGAACCAGGGCGGCTACCGGCTCTCCATCCACGTCAAGCATGAGTGTCTTAAACACTTCATCTCTACTGGCGCCGAGCCGGGTAGCAGCCTCCACGCCATACCCGCCGAGAAAATCATCCGAATGTCGATACCACAGTTCATCAAACAAGACGCCTCTGGCATTGAGATACGTCAATGCAGGAGTTGCACCCGCGAGCGAATGAGACATCAGAACCTCCATTTGGCAATGATTCGAATGTAGCGCATCTGACAGTGCCCGCACACCGGCCAGTTCGACTGACGGGCATAGGGTTCGGTACACTGGGAGGTCGTTACCCGATTTGTGGGTGACCACCGGGAGGATTCGCCTAGTGGCCTATGGCGCTCGCTTGGAAAGCGGGTTGGGTGCAAGCCCTCGGGGGTTCGAATCCCCCATCCTCCGCCACACCACCCCGGAAACCGCGTGTTTCCGGGGTTTTTTACCTATTGATGCGCTTGTAGGCGCGGTATCTTTCACCAATCTTCATCCGGCGGCGACAGGTGGTTATTGTCTCCAGATATATCGGCAACGGCGTCCAGCCATGCGTGTTCAATCTCAGCGGCGTTAACCGAATACAAATAGACATCGGCTTTAAGCTTCGAACCAACAATAATAGCTCTGGCAACAGCCAGTTTCCCGCGTTGCTCAAGATAATTCACCAGGGGAAGGAAATTCTGGGATTGCGCGGAGCTGAGCACCCCAACCCGTTGACCATTCAGTTCAACCTGAACCAATTCCACGACTGATCTTGGCCGAGTAATTGTGATTGCGCGGAGGGTGACGTACACAGGGACTTCTCGACCGGATTCAACAAATCCGATGAGGTTATCCATGTGGTCTTCTTCGCCGGTCACCTGTATTTTTCTACCCTGCGGAATAAGTTGGCTCATAGACTCACGGTAGGAATTTCGCGGGATAAGTGCCGCTAACTCCGGATATTTAATAGAGATTTTGGGCTGCAAATCCAATCCATCCGCTGTCACCGTCAAGCGACCTGGAAGCAGTAGATATTGTCCGTTGCTCTCCAGATGGCGCAATATCCTATTCCACGGGGAAGTTTGCTCCCGAGGCAAATACGCCACATGTTGATCTTCAATCCAGGCCGATACAGCCTCGGCATCATGGGGGTTGTCGCCATCAGTGACGAGCGCGACCTTCACTTCTTTCGCCGTAAAGCCATCTTGACGAAGGTCTTGATCGTCAACAAGCAGCGTCCGAAAAGCACTTTGGCGGTGGCTCCCTCCTACCAGTTCAAGCTCCTGTGTCAGTCGTGCCCACGGCTCAAAAGCTCGACCATGAGGTGCCTTGGGATGATGACGCTGAGTTTCTTTTCCCTGCGCCAATCCAATATCAAGCTCTGTTTCGCCAGCGTCAGGCAATCCGTAGTCAGTCGAAGCGCCGCTCACGCTAGTTTCCATCGGTCTGGAGGCACTAGTTCCTTGCTCTTTCAGTTTCCGCCCCCACAGAATCAGCCAGATCCCAACCCCAATGAAAATAAGCGCTCCCATAACTGGACTCGAGTCTCCACTTTCATCCGGCGTGGGGTAGAGCGCGAGAGCTCCGATTACTACCAGGACGATACCGACAATGAACCGTTTCCTTCCTTTAGTGCGTAACCGGGATGGTTTCGATGGTTCATGTGGATGACGGTATGGCGGTCGATTATTCACGGATTTCTCCTATTGTTTCGGCACCGTTGCCGAATGCACCTGAATATGGGATTACCCTAGTTATCTTTTCCCAAGTCATCAACCGCCTCTAGTTCGCATGAATCTGGAGGGCGTCAACAAATGCAACGCTGATATTCGCTGAGCTAGCAAGCAGATCTATCAATTGCGATAAGTGGAGACTAATCCCAATCGACTCCCGGTGAGGCGTGCCAATTCCAGCCCTTGTTATCCCATGACCGCGCAAGGTCTGGCAATTCTTCGGCGAATTCCTCCCAGTCGAGTGGGCCATTCATCGCAATTTCGCTGAAAGCCGCTAGACGCGGAAGCAACATGTACTCATAGTCGGCGCGGGTACGGAGGGTTTCCGACCATAGGGCCGCCTCGACGCCGATGACGGCTTCGGCTGGAATCGGCCCCAGGTCGGCAAGTGGATCCCAGGCGGCGGTGTCCTGTATCTCGATGCGTCGGTTCCACGTGGTTCCCATAACTTCGGCATCCGAGTACTTCATGTCGAAATATACGTAGTAGGCCGGTGACAGTATCACCTGTGCTCCGCGCTGAGTTGCTTCGGCAATTGGTGCGTAATCTTGCCGATCATCCCATAGTTGAATGAGATCACCCTCGGATAGAAATGGGGCGGCCTCTTGCCAAGCCACTACCTTGGCACCGCTACGGTGAACGATATCGACAGCCATTGACACGATGGCAGCGTATTCTTCGCGCGATGTGGCATCTGCTTCATCACCACCAATATGGACGTATCCATGCGATTCTCGAGCTACAAAACTCAGTATTTCTTTGACGAATCGCTCAGTTTCCGGAGCTGCCAGGTGCAGTGACGAATGCCCTACTTGCATCCCCGTGTACGGTTCGGGACGGACACCATCGATATTGAGACCTTCTATCGCGTGAAGGGCGGCGTTGGTATGCCCAGGGAGGTCAATCTCGGGAACAATTATCAGATCACGCGCGGCCGCCGCACGAACCAATCGTCGCCATTCGGAAACGGTGTAGTAACCGCAGTTAGCTCCAGCCACACTCGTTCCCCCCGAACGCTCGGTGAGTTTTGGCCAGCCGGGGATTTCAAGTCTCCACCCCTGATCATCGCTTAAGTGCATATGGAATCGATTGAGCTGGAGGCTCTGTGCGAGGTCCATCAGTTCAATGACATCGTCAACGCCAAGGAAATTGCGAGCCACATCAATCATCACTCCGCGCCAGTGATGAGCTACAGCTGGTTTGGTGGGCATAATCGTCTCCCGGGGGGTTTCCTGCTGATTAGATTGCGTGTTTTCGGCAGTGGACTGCATTGGGGTTTCAGATGCAGGCCGTGGATCGCCTTCGGAATCTCGTGAGTATACGTAGATACCCATGGCGGCTGCCAATACAACCATGCCGGTGAGCACAACAGCCAATTTTGATACTTTCGTGCGCATCGGTTGTCTTTCGGTCAGTGGTTTAATCGACTTGTTTTCGGAAGACGCGTTTCAGCTGGTAGAGAATTCGCCTTCACCAAGTATTCATTAGCCATCCTATGCGCTGTCGATGGACTCGACATGCCGCATCGACTAGCCATAGAAAAATGGAACTGCCCTCCCCCGCCATGTAGACTGGAAATCGATCCCTCGTGTGACGGTATCTCCTGAACCTCCCCAGGGCCGGAAGGCAGCAAGGATAGGGAAGCTCTGCCGGGTACGCGGGGGATCCTCTCATACCTTCTGACCATTATCGGGAACCGGCCTCGCTAGCCCGCGCATACGGACCACGACCGCAACACTCGACAGATCCGAATGAGATACCCGCTTTGTGTCACAACTCATCCTTCTTAACCGCGCGCTTTCAGACAGGGTGCTGCCGGGCACGATAATGTTGCCAGACCCGCGTCAAAGCACAGTTCGTTAAATCGATGAGTTAGATCGATTCCCGATCGGTGGGACAGGACATACAGCGCGGGCCTCCTCGCCCGCGGCCAAGTTCGCCGCCAGGCACCGTCAGTACTCGGATTCCGGCATCGTTGAGGAATTCATTGGCGCGTTCATTGCGGTCATAGGCAATGACCACATTAGGACGTACCGCAAGAAGATTACACGCGTCATTCCACTGACCTCGCTCGGCATCACGTCCTGATTCGGGGACGGTGAGAAAACGTAGTGCGCTCACTCCCATCGCCTGCGCAATCACGTCGTGCATATCGTCGGCCGGCGCACTTTTCACCGTCAAGCCTCCGTCTGCGCGGCGGGTAACCGTCACTGTTTCACGCATCCCTAGGTGTTGGTATTTCACAAAGGTGTCTTCACTGGCCATGGTCATCACCGTATCGAGGTGCATTTGGGCGCGTACCTGCGCCATCATGATGCCGACCACGGTGGTAACCGAAAGGTCAGTAAACAGTGACTGCGCAAGACGCTCAAGTCCGGCGGGAGAGGTTCGTTCCGAAAGTCCGACAATGACCACGCCATTGCCAACGACCAGCACATCTCCGCCTTCTACGGTAGCGTAGCCATCCGCCAAACCATTCGACCACTGGGCGAACTGAGATCCGGCGAATATCGGGTGCCATCCGTAGATTGCTTCGTACAGAATCGTTTCGCGACGTCGAGCTCGCATCTGCATCGAATTAATGGATACGCCCGTGTGGATCCACATGCTGGTATCCCGAGTGAAATAGAGATTGGGGAGGCATGGGCTCACCAAATCATCCGGTCCAAGTCGATACACGAGAGTCGAATCAATGGTTCCGACTTTTTCTTCTAGTTCAGCGCGGGTAATGCCTTCAATCACGAAATTAGCCAGCTCTCGCGGAGACAGCGTGCGCGCATATTGCGCGAGGATTTCCGCCGCGGTGACGCCGTAAAACTCCTCCGTAAAAACGCGAGAAATGACATGTTCGCGCGCCTCGTCAAGTTGCAGAGCGGTTTCCAACAGGTCATCAAACCACAGAACGTCTACATTTTCCTCTCGCAACACGCTCGAAAATACATCGTGGTCGCGTCGCGCCTGCGACAGCCATAAAACGTCGTCAAACAGGAGCTCCCCCATATTGGAGGGCGTGAGCCTTTCCATCTCTTTGCCTGGGCGATGCACAATCACCTGTTTGAGCGGGCCGACCTCTGAGAAAACTCCTAGCGACATTGGGCACCTCTTTTCCTCGTCCTATTTTGCCGTGAATGAGGTGGACTTGTCAGATTGTCGCCGCCCATTTCACTTCCGCTGGTCGGGGGATTCAATCGGGCCCAGTAGAAGCGATGCCCAAGCCGTGTGTAGGGATTCGGCGTCGGAGGGTTGGAATAACCCGGCGAGTACATCGCGGTACAGGCGAGATAGCTCTTTTGACATGTAATAGCTGGAACCGCCGGATGCTCGAATGGCTTGTTCGACGGCCTCCTTGGCGGCTTCCACCGCACGATGTTTAACCGCTGAGAGTTGCGGCAACCAGGCGGCGCCGCGGTCGACACCGTTCTCAAAATCATGTGCGAGCGCATCAATCTGCGGGTAAATACCGTCCATTATGATAGCGGCATCGGCGATTCGCCACCGGATATCGGGATCGTTGGAGTAGGTGGTTCCCATGCGCACGGATTTGCGTTGTTTAACTGTTTCGACAGCAAGTTCTACGGCGCGCTGACCGATTCCGGTGTATGTGGCGGCGAGAAGAAGTTCAAAGTTAGCGAATATGCCAAAAACAACCGGATGGAAAGACGGGCCAGGAGTTACTCGGGCTAGCACGTGTTCCGCCGGGGCATATGCCCCCTGTAGGAGGGTCGTATTTGACTGGGTGGCTCGCATTCCCAGGGTGTACCAGTCATCAACGATCGTGAATCCACCACGGTTTCGATCTAAGATGGCGAATACGCTCATGGATTCGGAACCTGAATCGTCGCGCCCAAAGGTCAGTAGTTTGGTCCATACTGGCGCCAGCGACGTGAAGATTTTTGTGCCGTAAAAAGAATATCCTCCGTCATCGTCCGGCTTTGCCTCGGTGGTGGAACCGAAAAGAACAAGGTCGTTGGCTGGCTCCGAAATACCGAAACCAAATAGGTCGCCGTTGCCGGCCAGGCGCAGAATTTCCTTCCCGCCCTCGTGATCCTGGGCAATCATGTGGCGGCCTAGACCAACGATAATGTGGTGCATATTAATGCCGAGGGCGGTGCCGGGCGAGGCCTTTGCCAAAGCGGTTTGTTCGCGGCAGATTTCGGCTAGCGATAGGCCGGCGCCGCCATAGTCGCGGGGGACGAAAGCGGTGAGGTATCCGGCATCGGTGAGATCGCGTAAGTCGTCTTGGGGAAAGGAGTTTTCTGCGTCGTGGACTGAGGCTCGAGAATAGATACGTGTAAGGATTTCTGGTGCGAGAAATGACATGGGGCTCCTTCGATCAGACACTTCATACCTCAATAAAAATACCGGACTGAGGTCGGAACCACAGTATGCCTGCGGCGTCGGCTCCATTTTTGGCGATTTTTCGATTAGATTTATGATGTGAGCGAAAACCCTGATCCCAATCGCGCGTCAACTACCCCGCGCGCTGTATCCGCGCGTACCCAATTTCGTCAACGCCGGCAGCGTCGCCAGAATTTCGCATTTTCCCTCATCGTCGGTTTCATGGCTACCGGATCCCTACTAGCGGTGCTCGTGCTATCGGGGTTGCTCACCCTGCCGGGTATATCCGATTTCACGGAATCAACAGTTGAGGCTGAAACAGGTGACGTGGTCTGTCCACCGGAAAATGCCTCTCCCGCCAGTTTGGAGGGCGTTCGCGTGAAGGTATTAAATGCCACCGGGCGTCCGGGGCTGGCTGGAACCGTCGGTGAACGCCTGGCGAAGTACGGTGCCGCACCGGAGGAACCCGGTAACTTCGTCGGCCAGTTTTATGGCACAACGAGACTGTCAGCGGGCAAAGGCCACATTGAAGAGGCTTATACCATCGCACGCCTGTTCCCTGATTCATCCGTCCGGTATGACGAGGCTTCTACCGATCTCATTACTATCGTGATTGGAGAGCATTTTTCAGAAATGCTCGACGAGTCGGAAACTGATGAAATTATGGAAAAACAAGAGCCTTTCGAGGTACCCGAAAACTGCAGTGTGATACCGCAATAATTTCGGTCTGTTAGCGGGCCTGATATGCGCCGTAATCCTCAGCAACAGGTGCCGGCACCCGGGGTGCCGGCACCTGTTGCAGATTTGCGGTGTGCTCCGCAGGTTATTTTTTTGTCACCTTGCGGTGGCGAATAGAGTAGGCCGCACCTTGCAGGTCGGTACCTGCCGGTGCCGATGCTGGTGAGGCGGCTTCGAGATTGGTGCCGCGAAGTTTCGAAATCCAGCGCATGAGGTGGTAGACGATGATGGCGCAGGCCGACCCTAGCGCTATACCTTCGAACTGCATACCACCGGGAGACCACGTGTAGTTGGCAATGGCGACGATCATTGCCACCGCCGCGGTATTGAGGTTCACCGGGTCGGAGAAATCAACTTTATTCTGCACCCAAATACGCACGCCGAGCATGCCGATCATGCCGTAGAGCACGGTGGCTGCTCCACCCAGCACCCCGTCGGGAATGGTGGAAATGATGGCACCAAACTTCGGCAGCATAGAAAGGCCGAGGGCAATCAGGGCGGCGATGACATAAGCCGCCGTGGAGTAAACGCGTGTCGCCGCCATCACGCCGATATTCTCAGCGTAGGTTGTGGTACCGGATCCGCCGCCGGAACCAGCAAAGATGGTGGAAATGCCGTCGGCGAATAGCGCCCGTCCGGTAATGTCATCGAGATTTTCCCCGGTCATGGCGGCAACCGATTTCACGTGGCCGACGTTCTCAGCTATGAGTACAAAAACTACCGGAACGAACAGACCGAGCGTGGTGACATCGAAAGAAGGTGAATGAAACTCGGGGAGGCCGAACCAGGCAGCTTCTCCGATTGCACCGTAGTCAACTTCGTTTTGAAGCACGGCAGCAATGTATCCGATGACTACCCCGATGAGAATAGAGAGGCGTCCGATAATGCCCTTGAAAAGGACGGTAATGAAAACGACGGACACAATAGTGATGACAGCGGTCAGCGGCCCGTTCTGCACCCAGTTCCAGGCGGCTGGGGCGAGGTTGAAACCGATAAGCGCCACGATAGCGCCGGTCACAATGGGCGGCATAGCGATGTCAATCCAAGCGGCTCCAGCGAAGTGAACGATAATACCGACAATCGCCAGGGTGGCGCCGGTGGCAATCACACCACCGAGAGCGTAACTCTGCCCTAGCGACTGGGAGACGGCGAGAATCGGAGCGATAAGGGCGAATGATGATCCGAGGTAAGACGGCAGGCGCCCGGCGGTAATGGCAATAAATAGGAGCGTTCCAATAGCGGTAAAAAACAGTGTGGTATTCGGTGGGAAACCGGTGATGAGGGGAACCAGAAAGGTCGCGCCGAACATCGCGATGACGTGTTGGGCACCGATACCGAAAGTGCGCGGCCAAGTCAGACGCTCGTGGGGGAGGACGACTTCTCCGGGAGAAATAGAACTTCCATCACCGTGGAGTCGCCACGTAAAGGCCTTTTTCACGGCTGTAGTCAACGATGTGCTCATGGGAATCCGATCCGTAGTGGCAATAGCAACCAGTGTTGCCCGGTCGGAATTCCACGGTACCGCCCCCGGCGCCAATGCTGAAACCCCATCTCATTGTTGGAATCGTTGGCACTGCTCTTAGGCGACGGCTAAAGCGCGGATTTTCACCGAGATAATGGGGATTTCACAGTTTGACAGGCCGATAGACTGGAGACAGGAGAGTGATGAATATGACTCAATGGGTGGACGCTGCAGTCAATGAGCAGGAGGCTGTCGATGCTTTAGCGGATCTCATGCGAGACCGCGTGACAGCGATAGTTGCCGGTGCGGGAATGTCTACCGATGCAGGTTTACCCGACTATCGGGGAACCGGGTCTTCGGGTAACCCAACTGTCGATTTTGATTTATTCATGTCGCATAAGAAGTGGCGGCGATGGGTGTGGCAACGTAATCAGGAAACGTGGAAGGGAGCGGCTGCACTAACCCCCACTGCGGGGCACCGGGCCGTTGCGGCAATGCAACGCGCTGGTCTTGTTAACGGTATCGCCACGCAGAATGTGGATGGCCTAGACATGAAGGCTGGAATTACCAATCCGGCCTTACTGCACGGCACATTTGATCTGGTTGATTGCGTGCAGTGCGGCGCCCAATTTGAGCGTGCCGAAGTCGACACGTGGATGCGGGAACTCAACCCGGATGTTGTTGACGATTTAGATCCCGCACGGGTGGCGATCTTGGCTCAGATGGACGAAGCAGCAGCCGATGCTACCGAGTTTGAACCGGCTCCCTGCCCGCTCTGTAACGGAATTCTCAAACCCAATGTTGTGTTCTTTGGCGAGTCGCTGCCATCCGCCGCCATGGAACTTGCCTTCCGCTATGCTCGTGACGCAGATGTCGTCCTTGTGGTAGGTACATCGCTAGTGGTAGGAACTGGCCTATGGGTGGCTCATGAGGGCTTGCAGTACGGCGCCGATATCGCCGTCATTAATCGCGGCCCCACGCAGATCGACCCTTACGCCAAAGTACGTATTGAGGGAGGCGCCTCCCAAGTTCTCACGGCTGTAGCGCATTGCCTTGGAGTTGAGTTTTAGTTCCAGACAAAATCGCTCTCAGCGATTTTGCCGCTGGAGCCGGATTGCCATCCGGATCGAGAGATGGCGAAGGATTCGCCGGTGATGGTGTTCCAGCAACTCATTCCAGAAAATGCTGACATACACGCTACCTGGTCATAGTGTGCGAATTCGCCGTATTCAACCGTGACAGCGCCGGCTGTACTGGGAACATCGCCGCAGGCGAGTCCAGCTCCGGTTTCAGTAGCTTCGACACAGAGGGAGCTTCCGCTACAGCGCTCACCGTAATAGGGAACCTCATCGTTGACACCGTGAACTTCTTTGGCGTAGCAGAACACGCGGTCGCCGGCGAGATTGCAGATAAGGTTTCCGGTGGGAGACATAATAACCGATGTTTCAATAGCGTTGGAGGGCGCCGGATAGTTCGGGGTGGGCTCCGCACTCGGTTCTTCTGACGGCTCTTCGGAGGGTTCTTCCGAGGGTTTCTCGGACGGCGTCGCCTCAGCTGTTTCCTGGGTCGGACTGGGTTTAGTTTCCGGAAGAATGGCGGGGCTACGCGTCGCGAAGTAAATGACGAGGCCGGCCAGAGCCAGCGCCACTACGGTTAATAAGGCAATAATGAGTGCAAATGGGAAGCGTTTTTTCGGTTGCCCTGCTTGCGGGGGCGCTCCCGCCGGAGCGCCCGCAGCGTAGCTTCCTGCTGGCCAACTCGCCGAGGCGGCTGCGGGTGCGTAACTCGCGGGCTGTGCGCGGCTCGTGGAATCGGGATTCCACCCCTGCCCCTGTGCTCCAGCGCCTGCGTTAGCCCCCGCCGCTAATCCGGGGCCGGTGGGAGTACCGATCGCTTGGCCACCCGCAATAAGCGTCGTGTCTGCCGCTTGATCGGTAGCTGCCAGGGCGATAGTTTCTTCTGCACTCGAGGTGGGCTGCGCAGGTTGGGGCGCGTGCTGAGTGACGGTATCCCCTTGCGAGCTCTGTGCGCGTGTCGCATTCGCGGATCCGATAACGGTGTGCCGATCCGGGGTTTCCGCTGCGGGTTGCGGATTCTGTGGGTAAACCGGTCCGGTGGCACGCCGTTGCGCTACGGCAGCGCGGACTGATTCATCTCCAATTTCTTCAAGCCAACTGACAAGTCCCTCATAGGCATTAGGGTTGAGAGCGACTCGAGCCCGTAGCGCAGGGTATTCGTAGGCGATAATCCTCAGCACCGCAGGATCTGTTGCGGGATCAACGGCCTGCGCCGCAATGTCGGGCTTACGGTTGAGCGAATTATTATCCGGTTCCATGCTCTGCCTCCGCGTCACTGTGCTGATGCGTTTATGACGTTAGTGTCACACCCTTCGCTCATCTGCGCTGGGTTGGTTGATCGGTATGTCCATTTCATCACACTTGATTTCCCGGTTCCACGTATCCGATAACCGAGTTAGCTGTGGGAAATGTTGACAGAGCCGGTAAAAGGCCGCAAAAGGCATCCTGACCTTCGCTTATGACATGCGCGGTCTAGCTGCGTCTAATGATGAGCTGCTTAAATCCGAGCGCCTCAATTTCATTGGCTAGTGCATTGAACTGATCATCCCATCCGGCGCGGGTGGCGACGAATCCGTCGGGAGCGCCTTCGGAGCGAGCTTGCTGGAGGGCGAATGTGGTCACGCCTCTCATACGACAGGCAAGCGCCACCGACAGTTCGTCACCTGGCGATTGCGGAAAAGCAGTCAAGCGAACTTCATAACTAAAGTCCGGATTCCGCGTGGCGTAGTCAAGGATGATATCGAGTGATTGCCATGCTTTTTCACCCGAACGCGGCCGCCCCACCACTGCCGGATAATTCTCGGTTGTGGCTTTGACGTCGATTCCCACCCAGTCGATGAGTCCGGCTTCCAGCAGTTCGGCTAACGCCCGCGGATAGGGGCCTGCGGTGTGGAGGCCAACCGCAAATCCCATATCTTTGATTTGACGCGCTGCCGTAAATAGCGCTGGTTGACGGGTTGCTTCACCCCCGGAGAAGACAATCCCATCCAGTAGGCCAACGCGTCGTTTCATCAACGCAATGACGTCTTCCCAGGGGATAACTCCGGGGGTGCGGCAATCGATAATGGCGTGGTTATGACAGTATCCGCACTCCCAGGGGCACCCTTGCGCGAAGACCGTGGCTACGAGTTTTCCCGGCCAGTCGACGCTCGACATTTTTTGCATGCCGGCGAGTTGCAGAGTATCTGTCACGGTAGGCATTAGGGCGCTGCGACCTCCGCCATAGGCGCATCAATTATCCCGTCGACAGCACCGGTGACGCGAGACTTGAGCGGACCGTGCTCATCGGCAGCGTTTTCGGTGAACATCGTGCGCTCGGCGTATTCGGATTTCTTGCCCTTATTGAAGGACTTGACGGGGCGGAAGTATCCCATCACCCGCGTCCACACCTCGCACTCTTGCTCGACGTTTCCGCGTTCGGCGCAATTCGGGCACGTAAAGTGTTCGCCTTGGAGGTACCCGTGGACGGGGCAAATCGAGAATGTCGGGGTGATCGTAATATATGGGACCTTGAACGCCTGCAGTGAACGATGGACGAGTTCCTTACACGCCTGCGCGGAGGATACACGCTCTCCCATATACAGGTGAAGAACGGTACCGCCAGTGTACTTGCCCTGCAGTTCTTCCTGCATTTCAAGGGCTTCGAACGGATCATCCGTGTACCCCACGGGTAGTTGGGAGGAGTTAGTGTAGTAGGGCGCTTCTTCAGTTCCGGCTTGAATGATGGTGGGGAACCGTTTGGCGTCCTCCTTCGCAAAGCGGTAAGTGGTGCCTTCCGCCGGCGTTGCCTCGAGGTTGTACAGGTGTCCGGTGGCCTCCTGGAGTTGCACCATGCGATCGCGCACGTGGTCGAGAATCCGCACGGCCATTTCGTGTCCGCGCTCATCGGTCAGGTCGTATTCACCGACGGTGAAGTTGGCGACCATCTCGTTCATGCCATTGACACCAATGGTGGAGAAGTGGTTATTGAGGTTACCGAGGTATCGCTTGGTATAGGGGAACAGCCCGGTATCCATATGATGTTGGATTACGGAGCGTTTACGTTCAAGTGTTCCCGAGGCAATGTCAATCAGTTCATCCAGGCGCTTCATCAGACCTTCTTCGTCAGAGGCATATAGGTAGCCGAGACGAGCCATATTAATGGTGACCACACCAACCGACCCGGTCTGTTCAGCTGAGCCAAAGAGGCCGTTACCGCGCTTGAGAAGCTCGCGCAGATCGAGCTGGAGGCGGCAGCACATCGAGCGGATCATGCCGGGGTCCAGGTCGGAGTTCAAGAAGTTCTGGAAATATGGCAGACCGTATTTTGCGGTCATTTCAAAGAGCGCATCAACCTTCGGATCTTCCCAGTCGAAGTCGGGGGTGATGTTGTAGGTCGGAATGGGGAAGGTGAAGACGCGCCCATCGGCATCCCCTGCGGTCATGACTTCCATAAACGCTCGGTTAATCATGTCCATTTCTTCGTGCAGATCACCGTAGGTGAAGTCGCACAGTTCATCACCGATGATGGGAGTTTCATCCTTGAGGTCTTCGGGACAGGTCCAGTCAAATGTGAGGTTTGTAAACGGGCATTGCGATCCCCAGCGTGACGGCACGTTGAGATTGTAAATCAGTTCCTGCATATGCTGGACGACTTCTTCGTACTTCATATTGTCCAAACGTACGAAGGGAGCCATATAGGTGTCGAAACTGGAAAAAGCCTGGGCACCTGCCCACTCATTTTGTAAGGTACCGAGGAAGTTGACGATTTGGCCGCACGCAGAGGAAAAATGCTTGGGTGGCGCCGACGCAATGGCACCGCTGACACCGTTAAAGCCTTCTTGAATTAGTTGCTTAAGCGACCAACCCGCGCAATATCCGGCAAACATATCGAGGTCGTGGATATGGATATCGCCTTCGCGGTGTGCGGTTCCCGCTTCTGGCTCATATACGCGAGAGAGCCAGTAGTTGGCCACCAGCTTTCCAGAGCTATTGAGGATCAGACCGCCAAGGCTGTAATCCTGATTCGCATTCGCGTTGACTCGCCAGTCCGAACGGTCGAGGTATTCCTCGATGGTCGAAATCGCATCGACGTTGTAAACCGGTCGTGACTCGGTTGGAAACTGGGGCTCTGTCATTGCGGCTCCTTCGCGTGTAAATGGCTGAATGTTCAATTTGGTGTCGCTTTTAAGCGAGCGGCATTTGCCACCTTACGACTTTCACCACAACATCTAGTGTAACAACTCGCGTGTTGCCACTACATATGGGGGTCCGTCATATGCGATCCTACTCTTCTAGGACTTATGTCCCAGCTTCACTTCGACGATTTTCGGCTTGCCGAACAATACTGTGTCGCGCGTCACGCTACCCTGTCCTACCCTTAATATGGGAACGACGAGCACAGAGAAAGGACTTGCCGTGGCGAACGCCTACAGCGACCTCTACTTCACAGCCCGTAACGACCGGTACGACACTCTCCCCTACCGCCGCGTGGCGCAAACTGGACTTCAGCTTCCCGCCATCTCTCTTGGACTGTGGCACAACTTCGGTGACGATAAGCCGCTGCAAACTCAGCGAGATATTATTCGCCGCGCATTTGATCTTGGTATTAACCATTTCGATCTCGCCAACAACTACGGCCCTCCCCCGGGCAGCGCGGAGAAGAACTTTGGTCGTATCTTGCGCGAAGATCTTGCCCCCTATCGAGACGAACTCATTATTTCCTCAAAGGCCGGGTGGAATATGTGGCCGGGTCCTTATGGGTTCGGTGGTGCCCGCAAATACTTGCTCGCCAGCCTCGATCAATCACTGACGAGACTGGGGGTGGACTACGTCGACATCTTTTATTCGCACCGGCCCGATGCAGACACCGACCTCGAAGAAACTATGCTCGCCCTCCACACCGCGGTGACATCGGGTAAAGCGCTGTACGTCGGAATATCTTCCTACTCAGCCGAGCACACCGCCAAAGCTCAACACATCATGCGCGATCTGGGTACTCCGCTAGCGATTCACCAACCGTCCTATTCCATCTTTAACCGATGGATTGAAGATGATGACCTAATTAATACGTGCTCTTCCAACGGGATGGGAATCATCGCATTTTCACCTCTCGCACAGGGACTTCTCACTAATCGGTACCTGGACGGCGTCCCCGCTAATTCGCGCGCCGCCGCACACAAGTCGCTGTCCCAAGCCATGCTGAGCGAACAAAACCTCAAAAATATTCGCGCCCTCAACACCGTTGCCCGCGATCGCGGTCAAAGCCTGGCACAAATGGCTATCGCGTGGGTACTTCGTGAACAAAAAGCCGGACACGTCGATTCCGCCCTCATAGGCGCATCCTCCGTTTCCCAGCTTGAAGACAATATCCGAGCTACGCACAATCTAGAGTTCTCACCGGAGGAACTTAACCTCATCGACCAGTACTGCGAAGCCTCCGACATCGACATTTGGGGCAAAGCCGTGCGGTCAACTCGTGAGCAAGAACAAAGCTAAAACATCCAACTCAAAGTCCTCGCGCATCTGATTACCACATACGCGAGGACCATTTTTGCCCACGTGGTGGCGCGCCTGTCAATGGCGGCGACGCCCGGATTGCAGATAGACGATCAGATTAATAGCAAGTACGGCGAGCCCCACGATAAAGACAACCGAGACCAGTGAGAAACCGAAGCTCAGTGCAGTATGCGCCTCAATGGCGGCATTTACACTACCGCTGGCATAGACACTATTCGCAAGTGCCTGCAGTCGCGACCACAAAACTGCGACGGCGACAACACTCATACTGATCGCACTCAGCGATACCACCAGCATCCTGGTATTGATGGGATCTTCCGCCTGCACGGGTTCTTCCTGCGGAGCCAAGGTCATCGCCCAGGCGAGACTAATCAAAATAGCTCCGACAATATCCGAGGGGCGATGCCAACCCGAAATGATAATGACAATAAGCGCCAGTGCAGTACCGGCTGACACCACCGCCGCCACCTTTGAACGCAGTCGCTGCGATACGACTATAACCACCGCGAGCGCCACCGACACCAGAACCGTCGCATGTCCGGATGGGAATGAGTTGCTCAAATCAAGGCCCACTCCCAGGTAAGGCCGGTCAAGAATCCACCGCTTGAGTAACTGGGTGGTGATATTCGCTCCGGCAATCATCACGCCCATACGCATCGCCAGCGCAAATCGGCGGCGCGCGGCTGCAACTGCCATAACGGCAATAATAGTTACCCCGACCGACAGTTCCGACACGCCAGTGCGTAGCAGATCCGTCAGCGGTAAAACTTGGCGATGACCCACGCGCAGAGTAGTCAGCACGATGTCGTCGAGAGCCTGTCCCGTAAAAGAGCGAAGCGCAACGACGGTGAGCGCAAAAAAAGCACAAACTGAAGTCACCACGGTTGCTATCCGTGCGACGCGTCGCCAATTTAGCTCCGGATAGTCAGTGGAGGGCCCAGGATTAACAGTGGTCAACGACGTTGCTCTCTAAGCTCGTGATTGATTTTCATGCCCCTAAATTATCTCACGGTTACATCTACTCTCTCACTCGCCGCGCGTCGTTCAGGTTCCTCCATTAGCCTGGATATTGTAGGCGTCAGAAGGACGTGGCTCTCCCTCACGTCCTTCTGACCACTATTGAAGAAGGTTGATGCATGATGGGTAACCCCACACCAGTTGATGTGCAACGAATGCGAAAGTTTCTCGGTGAACTCGATTCCTCCGCATTGAAACTGGATTTTCAAGAATACCGGGATAATGAACTGGCCTACCCGTCAGAGTCCGCCGTCATCTTTGTCAATATGACGGCACCGAATATTCTGCAGATTCGCGGACAGTGGCGCGGCATCACAACAGATGACGAAAGTTTCGCTGAACTGACTCGCCAAGTACACCTGTGCAACGTCCAAAGATCGGGCCCGAAAGCCTATTTGCTTCCCACTCAACAGCCGATGGAATTTGGTTTGGGTGCGGAATTTAATCTCATTGTCTCGAAGGGAGCCTCCCAGGAACAGCTCGTCAATTTCTATGAAATGGCATTGACGATGATTTTCGGCTTTTTCCAAGATGTTGAGCGCGCCGTGCCGCAAATTGTGACGTGGAAGGAATCCTCGTGAGCCACCGTTTGTATCCAGTTTCGGACGATCCGAATATGCCGTTGCCGGTCACCCTCGACCGCCTAGAACTCGTGGTGAGACAACTGGGCGGATCACTTGAAAAAGTGGAGGGCGAGGAAGCCGCAATCACGACCTTTGACGCAGTAAACTTCCTACTGTCCTTCGGCTCGGGAGGCAAATTCTTATCCGTGCGCGCAATCTGGGCAACTGAGCTCAACGCATCACAGGATCTACTGATGGCCATCTTTACGGCCGCAGATTCATGGAATCGAGAGAAGTATTTCCCCACGCTTTACAACCTCATCGTGGACAATCAGGTGGAGATAGTGGCCGATTTTATTTGTCCCATCGAATGCGGATTAAGCGATCCGCAACTACTTGACAATCTCGCCGCCGCGATCGCCACGGGCGTCGACGCGATTCAGTATATGCATCAGGCGACGCAGTCGGTTACAGGTTGATCCCATTGCGAAATTGGTGACTGATAAGACGCCGAGGATACCCCCGGCATCACCCCATCATCTGAGTAGTGTTGCTCATTGGCGTAATCTTTCTCGCTCGCTATAGCGCGTATCTGCAATATGAAAGTCCGGAAGGGTCGGTGGCGTCTAATGTGGAGGCGGAGGTAACCGATGATACGTGACAACCGGGAGGATGAACCCTCGGCGGTAGAATCCGACGAACTGGCGAATCATGCTGATATTTCAGCGCAGTCCGAACCCGGGACAATTCATGGAGCGATTCACACACCAGCTGCGTTAACGAGTCCTCCGGCGGCATCGCTTGCACCCGCGTTAATTCAGTTACTGACTTCGCGAGCTCGCGGAACAGACCAACTGGTGCACTCGATTCACATTCCCCGACGGGAACCCACTCGCGCTGACTGGCCATCGTGGGCGCATCCGCAGGTCATCACCCATTATCAAGCTACCGGAGTATCAACCCCGTGGAAACACCAGGTACACGGAGCTAACTCCATTCATGAACGATGGCACACGGTACTGGCGACGGGTACGGGCTCAGGTAAATCTTTGAGTGCGTGGCTACCGGTACTTTCTGCTATCGAGGGGGATCGGTCAACTCGCCTGTCTGATATGCGCCGACGCCCGACCACCCTGTACCTAGCGCCGACGAAGGCACTGGCTGCCGATCAGTTTCACTCCCTGCACGCCCTCCTCCACGCTTCGGACCAACCGCTACGCGCTCGCGTTGGCATAGCCGATGGTGATACGAGTCGAGAAGCGAAAGATTGGGCGCGCGCCCAAGCCGACATTATCTTGACCAATCCCGACTACCTCCACCACGTACTGCTCCCCGGATACCAACGATGGACGCGACTTCTCTCTGGCTTGCGGTACATCATCATTGATGAAATGCATTATTGGCGGGGGATTACCGGTGCGCATATTGCGCTGGTACTACGCCGACTTCTGCGGATTGCACGCTACTTGGGGGCTCATCCCACCGTCATCTTTTTATCGGCAACTATTTCGCAACCGGCGGATTCAGCGGCTCGCCTCATCGGTGTCGATCCAGCCGAGGTAGTGGCTATAGTGGACGACACATCGCCGGCCGGTGAGCGTGAACTCATTTTGTGGCAACCGGGATACATGATTGCGGACGATGTACCAATTCATGATTTTCTCCGCGCAGTCGAAGGCGCCGGAGATGACGATCGTGTTTTAACAGCTGATATGCAACGGCGATCCGCCACTTCAGAAGCCGCTTCGTTAACGGCGGCGATGGTGGAAAAAGGCGCTAAAGTCCTTACTTTTGTTCGTTCGCGAGCTGCGGCAGAAAGTGTCGCAGCGCAAGCTCGCGACACTTTGGCTCGATGCGCTCCCACTATGACTTCCACGGTGTCGGCATATCGCGGCGGCTATCTTCCCGAGGAGCGGCGAGCATTAGAAACGGCGCTGCGCACCGGCGCCACTCGGGCCCTTGCCACGACGAATGCCCTCGAACTCGGTGTGGATGTATCGGGTCTCGATGCCACGATTACGGCTGGTTGGCCCGGTACCCGAGCTTCCCTGTGGCAACAAACCGGTCGCGCCGGTCGCGCCGGTGCCAGCGGAGTTTCTGTGCTCATCGCCTCGGATAACCCGCTCGACTCCTACCTCATTCATCACCACGACATGATTCTCAACGAGGTTGAAACCACTGTTTTCGACCCGACAAATCCACAAATTCTTGCCCCACATCTATGTGCGGCTGCGGCAGAGCTGGCCCTGCGATCGGAAGATCTCGATCTTTTCGGACTATCTAATACCGCCATGTTACAAGCATTGGCGGAGCAGGGATATCTTCGCAAACGGCCCTCTGGATGGTACTGGAATGCAGCTTTGCCTATGCGAGCACAGGACCTGACCGACCTGCGCGGCTCACGTGGTGATGTACAAGTTGTCGACGATGCCACCGGCACCGTTATCGGTACCGTCAGCGCCGATCAAGCTCACTCCCAGGTTCACCCCGGAGCCATCTATGTCCATCAGGGCCGCACATATCAGGTCGTCGAACTAACCACGCACCCGAAGATAGCGGGCTCAGCAGTCGCTTCCGTCGGATCGGGTGGCGCCCGGGTAGCACTCGTGCGCCCGGTTATTACTCAGTTACGCACTCGCCCTACAGTCGTGACTAACGTCCGCATTGTCCACCAGATCGACTCGTGGACCTCGCCAGATCACACCGTGACATGGAGTTACGGTGAAGTTGAGGTCGAATCGCAAGTGACCGATTTCGACACGCTTCGACTACCGGGACTCGAATTTGTCTCAAATACAAAACTCGATTTACCGACCTCGACTCTTCCCACCGTCGCAGTCTGGTGGCAGGTCGATGAACTTGCCGCCACTCGACTAGGCATTCCCGCCCGCGAACTCACCGGCGCCTTGCATGCCGCAGAACACGCTTCTATCGGCATATTGCCGCTCCTGGCCACCTGCGATCGATGGGATCTGGGAGGCCTATCCACGGCAGATCACGAACAAACCCACCGACCGACCGTATTTATTCACGATTCTTATCCCGGCGGTGCCGGTTTCTCCGAGTTTGCATTTCGCCGCGCCTTCGACTGGGTGCGGACAACCCTGGAAGTGATCGAATCATGCAGCTGTGAAAACGGTTGCCCATCGTGCATTCAGTCACCCAAATGCGGAAACCGCAATGAACCGTTATCCAAAGACGGCGCCGTCAAGCTGTTGCGGCTTTTGGTGACACACTGCCCCTCGTCATCGTGACCAGCCGACCCTAGTTTCCCAGGTAAATTCAAGGTTCATTTCAAGGCCTACTCAGAAACCATTTGTACAGTAGAAGCATCTTCACCGGATAACGGTGAAGGCAGAGTTTTTACAGGCTATACAGAGGAACAATCTGGGAAAACTCGCACTGTGTTGATGGGATGCAGTTGAGGGCCGAGCTTTTGCTCGGCCCTCAACTGTTTCTTCGTCTCTTCATGCGCCGCATACCGCATAAACCTACGGCCTCTGTGGATTTCCCCATGTCCACAGATTCTTTTTTCTCTCGCTATCCACAGCCCCAAACTGGCCGGTTTCTTCTCGCCGTATCAACTTCCAAGCTAGAAGCGAATATCAACCGGTATTCGCAATCAACCTTGAGGAGGAACTATGAAACCGCAACCATCTGACGTCATTGATCCAGCGCTGGTACACAAATCATCCGCATTACCCATTACTAATTCGATTAATATCTCCGATGAAGATGGTCTCGTCACTGCCGAATACGCAGTGGCGATATTCGCTGCCGTCGCTTTTGCCGGCGTCCTCATGGCGGTAGTGAAATCAAATGCAGTGCGGGCTGCACTCACCGCAATCATTCAATCAGCCCTGTCGATGTGATGGCAGCGCCTGACGAATCGGGGGTGGTGACCGCCGAATACGCGGTCACCCTCCCGGCTATCCTCGGAGTGCTGTCCTTAATCATCACCGGCATGCTCTATCTGAGTGCCCACGCCAACGCCTGCCACGGCGCTCGTCTATATGCTCGCGAAATCAGTATCGGCGCATCCCCCACAACCGCCCAATCCATCGCCCAAGCAGGTACACCAACATCGATTGATATAGGTTTCTTCGTCTCCGGCTCAACAGTGCAAGTAACAGCACGCTCCGACCATTTTTTCCGCGGCTTACCGGCGCCTACCTGCACGGTAAAAACCCTGGTGGAAAATCACGTCCTAGCGGATGTCCAGCCATGAGTGAGGAGGATGGAGTCGGCACTGTTTCGGCAATGATGACGCTAGCGGTTTCGATCCTACTGGCGGGCATTCTATTCGCCGGTATTGCCATACAGGTTGAGTACACCCGAGGTCAAGCAGCCTTAGATTTTGCTTCACTTGGCGCCGCCCGGGCGATTGTCGCAGATTTCTCTCAAACGCAAAGCACTGACCCCTGTACCGTTGCCCGACTACTCATCCATGAGAACGGTGCAACTATGAAACACTGTCGTGTTAGTAACCTGGATGTGTATGTAACCGGTGAGAAAACACTGTCATTTTTCAACTACACATTAACGCTCACCATCCGTTCACACGGAGGATATATAAAGGAAATTTTAAATTATTGAGCGAATTGGCTAGCCAGACGCACGCTCGAGATGATACGGTGGTATTACACGCTCAAAAGTGCAACTGTGCATCGCGAGAGTGTCGTGGGGACTTCACCTGGAAGGGAGAGCCAGGTGAAGTCCCCACCTTTTTTATCCCCCTAAACACCTTGTGAAATATCCCTGCTAACTGTCTGTGCTACCACGACATGAAGGTAACGGCGACAGGGAATATACCCAAGCAGACGAAGGATGGTAGGAGGGTCAGCCCCAGGGGCAACGTCATGCGAATGGCCAGTCGTTCAGCCTCTTCTCGCGCACGGGTATTTCGAGCTTCTCGCACAACCCGCGCAGCGACCTCAAGCATAGGAATCGGCGAGGCGCCTACGCTCCACGCTGTAGCCAAAGCACGCATAATTGCCATCCGATCATCATCTGTGACGTAGCTCTCGAGTTCTTCTGAACTGGCTCCCAGTTGTAGCGCCCGCGCCACACGTTCAAACTCTCGATCATCCGTCGCATCCGCAATTGCACTTAACGCTTTCACAATGGACGCTCCGGATTGAACAGCCGCCCGAAGCAGATTCACAATCACTAAAGCGTCTATGTGATTATCGGCCTGCGAGGCTGCCTTGGCGACTAGCTCCCGCATCCATAGATGCCCTCCAAACCACAAGCCGACACCAACAGCGCCCACCATCATACTTAACCAATTCTGCGTAAACACAGAGATTACTGAGGCGCCAAGAAACCACGCCACGCCTATTCCCAATAGCGGCAAAAGCGTAAGCAGACGGGCCGTCAACTCAGGGCCCGCCCTCGCCACGGCACGAGCGTCGCGAGCGGAACGGGCATCCTCCACTGAGTGGAGAATCGATTCCAATACGTCGGCAAGAGGCACGCCCAACGAATCAGTTATGCGACATCCGGCACTAATAGCGCGGGATGTGCCCGCAAATGCCGAATTTATACGAATTGTTTCGGGTACGTTGTCATCACCCAACTCGCCAACGGGTAGTCCTCGAGAAATAAGTGTCTGTTCCCATGCATCGCGCACAGCGGAACCTGCGCGTAATCGAGCAATGACTTCAGCCAACACGAAGGCCACATTCACTGCGGCGGGTCTCTTCCGGCCTGTTTCATCAGGAACCGACCCGTAAAACCATTCCCTAATGCGATAACGGCGGCGCTGTCGCACCAAAACGACAACCATTGTCACAACGGCCGTCATTACGCCGATGAGCGTCACGCCGCCGTAGGCAATGACATTAATGCTCATGGAGCTTACGTTCCAATACAGACCACCCCGGCTCTTGCGCCCCCAACGGGGGTGAGACTTGAGAACGCCCACCGCTTCTCGGAACCGGTGCCGAGGAAAGGGGCGAGGATCGATATGCCGGAGTAATGCGTAAAGGCAGCTCCGGCTCAACCACCGCTATTTCCCGCACAACTCGCTGACCATGATGTGCTCTTTCAATATGGATGACCACATCTATAGCCGCATGCGCCTGAGCGGCTACGGTATCGGGGCTCATTCCCGCGAGCGCTCCGAGAGCAATTAATCTGGAAGGCACATTACCTGCCGCATTGGCATGGATAGTAGCCCACCCGCCATCGTGCCCGGTATTAAAAGCTGCCAGTACGTCAACCACCTCAGCGCCCCGACATTCTCCAAGTACCAGGCGATCCGGCCGCATTCGCATGGCGGCATGCACTAGATCCGTCAAAGTAACGGCGCCCTCCCCCTCCACATTGGATTCACGCGCGGTAAGAGTCACGACATGCGGATGATGAGGATTCAATTCGGCAATTTGTTCAATGGCGATAATGCGCTCATGGGCCGGAAAAGCACTCAATAACGCTGTCAGCAAAGTGGTCTTTCCACTCCCGGTGGCTCCGGAGATAAAACCAGTCAGCCGTCGAGTGATGATGTTGTCGATAAGGTCGCGCATATGTGAATCAACAGTTCCACATTCAACCAGTTCATCAAGGCAAAAAGCCTGCCGCCTACTCGTGCGTAGCGAAATGACGGTCCCGTCAACGGCCGGTGGAGATAAAACCGCATGTAAACGCGTACCGTCCGGCAATATGCCATCCGCGATGGGACGGGCATCATCCAATCGCACCCCGGCCGCGGCCGCCATTCGTACCGCCAGCGCGCGAACTTGTGTGGAATCCCCCAGCTCAATGGCAGTGGATTGCAACCGGCCTCCACGATCCACCCATAGACCGGTTGGATTGATAAGCACATCGGTAACCGCCGGATCGGCTAGCAGTTCCTCGATGGCACGCCCCGGTCCCGCCATTGAAGCACGCAGATCTCGCCACGTATTCACCAGCTCCGGTACTGATACTGTCGGAGCGGAGGTAGCATGCACAGCCTGAGAGGCGTCCTTACCGTCAGCTAACTGGGCCCGCAGTTGCGGCCACCTGTCATCCATCGCTTTCCCCCGATGCCAGCAGAGCCACCAGGCGCTGATCGCCACCTCGTCTGATCCAACGGGCACGGTCAGCCCACGCGTTGCGGGGAGGGCGTGCGGGGATAAAGATTCGCTGTGAATCCATCTGCAACCGCGTCACGGCAGCTTCAATTTGCGCTCTGGAGGCGTGGCGGCAGCACAAATAGGTAAAAGCGTCCAGTTGTCGAATCATGGCGGCAATTGCCGGTGAACACCGCCCAGCATCAACAAGTACCGGCCCCCGATGTTGCACCGTCGCTATCCATTCGGCCGGATGGAATGGCGGCGGCGCCTGTGCGGCACTCACGATCGCAATCGATTCGGTTCCCAGGCGCGTTAAAGCCGATCCGCGTTCACTATCAATCGCCTCCCACGTCAAAATTCGCGGTGGCTTCGCACACACCTCCAACCGGGCTGGAAACAGAGGATCGTCAGATAAATCGACGATGGTCAACGGATGATCGCCGCGATATTGCGAAACGAGTCGAATAACCGTGCTGGTCACACCTGCTCTTCCACATGCCCCGACAACACATAGAATCGGCGCCCGCGCAGTCGCCGATAACGCCTGATCTATCAAACTGAGTAGAACTTCGTCATCCTCCGGTAAGCAGATATCGACCCCCAATCGCACTACCGCATGCTCCGATCGCACGCTTCGCATACGGTCCGTGATCTCAAGGCACCCCGGATGCGGTTGATCACTTGGATTCTGTCCGATCAACGCCAGTAACTGTACGACATGCGTATAAAGCGCGGTATCGTCAATAGATAGAACGATGCTCATAGCGTGATTGCAACACGATGACGGATATGAGGAAAGTCCACCACCCACCGGTTGTGGAAAACTCGTACAGTAGCGCAAACAGCGTTGGTTAGGCAGGTGCATATGAGCAAGTATCGGCAGGTAGCCGCAGTTTTCGACCTCGACAAAACCATTGTGGCAACATCCTCTGCTTTGGCGATGCACGGTCCACTACGAAAAGCCGGGTTCTTATCCAGATCGGATGCGTTGGCTTCCACCCTCGTACAACTGCCTTACTTACTATTTGGTGAAGCCGAAGACCGCAACGCTCGTATGCGCGCTCAGTTGGCACGCATTTCTCACGGGTGGAATGCCGAATCCGTGCGCGAAATCGTACGCGCCGCCACCAGTTCATCCCTCCACCCACTGTGTTATATCGACGCCCTCGATGCCATCGAAATGCACCGAGCAGCCGGCCACGCAATCGTTATTGCCTCAGCCTCACCGGCCCCTCTCGTGGACCCTCTCGCCGCTATTCTTGGGGCGGACTTCACACTCGCAACACAGGTTGAAATCGTCAATGGGCGACTCACCGGCCAGCTTGACGACTTTAATCACGGAGGCGTTAAGGCCATCGCCGTTGAACGTTTAGCCCAGCAGCAGGGGTGGGATTTATCTCAGTGCTGGGCCTATTCCGATTCTATTTCTGACCTCCCCCTACTGGAATTGGTTGGCCGCCCGGTGGCGGTCAACCCCGACCGGCAATTGCGCAAAGTCGCCAAAGAACGCAACTGGGCTATTCGGTCCTTTACCCGCACTGTCAGGCTCCGGCGCTACCGTATCGCCCTCCCCGCGGTCGGACTGATCGGATTTATCCTGGCTGGATTAGCGGCACGCCATCAGCTGTCACGGCGCTGAACAACGACTGAACTTCCGGGCGCAACCCTGCAGCTAACCGCGTTGATAAGACGCTTAAGCATTACGTTTTTGGCACTGTCCCAGCCTGCACATGCCGGATCATCTCCAAGGTAGGGTCCACCGCTTTGCCCATCAGCGTGATCCACGTTTTCACCCACCGACCCACCGTTTGGGGTTCGGCCCAATCCACCTCCTGCAGAACGTGCTTCACCTCGGCCTGATGTTCAACAAACGGATGCATCCACACCAGTGTTCCGGTCGGCTCAAAACCTGTGGTCACCATGACATGTCGCACCACAACACGCGCTACCTCTTGGCTCGCGACCGAAAAGAATGGATGTGCATACGCCCAGGCAATAGCCAGGGCACTGCGAGTCGGTACTGGAAGAGAGGAAGAAAGTATCCGGATAAAGACACGAACACTTGCACTATCGGATGGAATCGCGATGGCATTTTCCGTCAATGTTTCGCCAACCAAACGCGCACACACGAATTTATGCGCGGAAGCAACCACCACCGGCAGAGGGCGATGCGGTATACGCACTGGTTGACGCGTATTGAGAGGGGGCCACTGCTGGCTGATCCACAAATGTGCACGCCAGTAATCCAGCGCCAGCGCCTCCGCCGGATCTGTTGCGCCGGCCCTGCCTATTGATGCTAAGCGCAGGTGCTCCAGGCTAGTGCGTGCACCATCAGATGCGGCCTCCACATAGGCCAGCTGGATATTAGTTTCTGCGCGGACCGCCTCCCAGTTTCGGCGGAGCCCTTCTGCAAATCGTAAATCAATAATGGCCTGATCGATGGCACGAATCCGATCGGTTACGCTACGTTCTCTCACGGCCCTGTCGATATCGGCCCACCCGATGTCATGATCCACAGATCCAGCTTAACGACAATTGTGTAAAATCCACTGTTACAGTGAGCATATGAGCGGATTGCACGGCACTTTCTTTTCCAAACAGAACTCACCTGTGCCCGCATTTTCATCCTCGATTACCGACCCTCCGCGGCGCGCTATTTCTGATCTCGAACTGGGTCGACGCACGCTGTTTATTGTTTCCGCCATTCTGTCCCCCATAGCGCTGGGCCTGCTCTACAACTCGGTGGGACTACTGCAGGCCGTCGGCGCAACCGGTACTCCGCTGGGTTCGCCCGGCGGACAGCTGGGACTTCTCGTTTCAGCTGTCCTCATCGCGCTTATTTCACATTCTTCCCGCTGGTCGACCATCGGCCCCGCCGCCCTCACCTTTTGGGCGGCGGTTTTTGCCATCACCATCGTGTACGAAACATGGTTTTCCTCCGACATAGTGATTTCGGAGGTCGAGGCTTTACTCCAGTGGTCTCAGCTACCACTGGTGGTGTTTTTCGTATGTTTGGCTGCCACCCTCGCCACTCGCTATGTCCGGAGGAAAAAAGGCGATGGTGAATTCACTCAGGAGCGACCAAAATACGAGGGCCTAATGATCACACTAACGGCACTTCTCTTGGCGGTAGCCCTCCTGATTCTCGTCTATGCCTTAGCGCCGCGTTCCGCCGGGCCACTCATTATTCGGTCGACGCGAGAGTTCGGTTCACCGGGCCTGCACACTGCGCTGATTGCATTTGCTATCGCCCTGATTGCATTTCTACTGACATGGTTGGCGACCCGCTCTGTAATGGGCGTCCAGTTGGCTGTGTGGGCAGTTTTACTGATTCCGTGTATGGTCCTCATTCCACTCGTGACGACACTGACGGGTATGATTGCCACTCCCAACAATTCCACGGCTATCGCCCTGGCTATGACGATGCCCGTAGGTGGAACCATCGGCCTCATCGTCGCCGTCACCACACACGGAATCGCTTTGATGCATAAACGCTAGCCAAGCGAAATTGTGGGGCATCTAATGATGGCGGAACCGGCAAGGTGACGCGCATTTATGGTGTTTTCAAGTTACCGTTGGATGTAACTGAGGAGGTTCAAATGGTAGAACGTAACACTAATGACCCGTTCGGTACTGGTGATGAAGAATCACAGTCCCCTGCCTGGGTCCCCGGTGATGATGAACAGGTGGAGGAGCACTCTGATCTCATTGACCCGACACCGCGCGATACTGACAGCGAGGTCGATGCTGATCAACGCGATCTGGTAGTGGATGACGATCCCATTGTCGATCCCCATCCGGAACCTTCCGATATCGTTGGACAACCCGGTGGCCCCGACCTGGACGTGAACGCCGAAGCTACCGGCATGCCGTTTTACACTGAACCCCACGCTGACTCAGAAATTCCGCGAGATGTGCTCGAACGGCGCTCTCAACCGGAGGACGATTACCAGCCGCGGCGCGAATACGACCTATCGAAACTCCAGCCGCAAAATGAATCTGCAGTGCCGCCAACCGAACCGTATGATCCACTTGATCCACGAGACGCCGATAGTGAGTCAGAATGGGGAAACCGCGATTCAGACTCCGGCTTGTCGACACCGGGCGTAGCTGGCGCATCTGGCCCGGTTGCTTCACTCGATGATGACGAGCTGGAATCCACTAAGATTCGCCGCCAATCTCTGCTCCATCGGGAAGAGGAAGAAGATGTGGAGGCGACAACATCCTGGCGTCCTCGTGTAGAGTCAACGGAACGCGAGGATGACTCATCCATTATTGATGAAGCAACCGTTGTCCCCGAGCTTCCCTCACGCGCGGCTCCTCGTATCTGGTCTTTCCTCATTACCTTGCTCGCAATTCCTGCGGCTTGGTATCTGATTACCGATGCGGCTGCTCGCCTCACCCTGGCACCGGGCAATCCCATGGAAAGCGGTGTGCTTAATCCGGCGGCGCTGATCGAACTCGGCGGTGGTCTGGTCATTGCCATCGTCGTGCTTTCCTTCGCCGTACGCTCCTCCCTCGGAGCCATCATCTTCGGTTTCCTCGCGGCAGCTGGCGGCGCACTATTCCTGGCGATACCCGAACTTACCCGCGAGCAAATCACCCCGGTTCAAAATTGGTTGCGCTCGTGGAATGATTTTGGTTCCAATGTTGCGCATCATATTGAATGGACCGGATATACCGGCACGATCTTTAGCTGCGGGCTACTGCTATTCGTCATCGGCATCATTGCTAAACTCGCACGCCGGAGTGGACGCAAGGAAGAAGAAATCCGCACCCAAATCGAACGTATGGCTCCCGGTACTCTCACCAAAAAGGGGCGCCGTAAATAACCATGGGGTCTCGATTTTCCAAACGGCCAGCTGTATCACATACGGCTGGCCGTTCCCTCTTGCTTGCGGATGGTCCTTGGGAACACCTGACGGTCAATGCAGCGGGAGCGGATTTTCACTTGGCGGCCAGCGGACCAATCGGTGGAGAACCGATTATTCTCCTCCATCCTTATCCGCGCACGTGGTACGCGTGGCACCGTGTTCTACCAGCGCTAGGTGAGGCCGGATATCGCGCTTTTTCCATGGATCTACGCGGCTTCGGTACCTCCGACTTGCAACCCTACGGACAAGACCCGCTGCGTATGTCGGCGGACGTTGCAGCCGTCATTTCCTCACTGGGCTACCCGAGCGCACATATTGGCGGTGCGGGCTTGGGCGGCACTCTCGGGTGGATCCTTGCCGCAACCCATCCGGAAATAGTAGACAGCTTCGTCACGGTGGCAGCTCCTCATCCACTGTCCATTCACGGTACCTGGCCCTTCCCCACCACCCGAGCCGGTCGCGCTGTTGCACGCACTCGCCTCCCCTGGCTTAACATTCGCGCCCTGCGTTCAGGAGCCTTGATCAAGCAAACGACCGCCGCCTGGGCTGCCCCCTCGAATATCGACAAGGTGGCCCGCAACCACCGCGTGTATGCATATGCTTTTTCTCGCCCGTACGCGGCCCGACTAGCGCTTAAAGCCATCATCCGGGCGAATGCTCTCACCGCACATACGCGCAAACGCATTGATACGATCATTCAACAGCCGGTGACTGCCATCATCGGCCAAGCGGATCCTCTGCGACCTCCGGCGACATTTCTACGTGACCAGCAGTGGGTCCACCCACCGATCACTTCGCATCTGGTGCCCGGTAGCGGACACTTTGTTACCGAAGAAGCACCGGATGTGGTCACCGACCATCTCATCGCCCATCTCACCGAGCACTCAACGCGGCAATAGCCGCTATCGAAGCTTATCCGGTTGAGTCTTCAACAGCCGCTGACGGACACAGCGATGCCAGCGCGCAGTCACCACATTGCGGTGAGCGTGAATGACAGACGCGTCGTCCGTGTTCAATCAACCGGTGACACAGTAGCGTCCAATCCACGTCCGGTAGCACCCGGGCAATGTCTTTTTCAATGGCCAACGGTGTTTTTGCCTGCGACCAGCCCAACCGTTTCGCCAGACGCCCGACATGAGTATCGACCGTAATGGCTGGCACGCCAAACGCGTTACCGAGTACGACGTGGGCGGTTTTGCGCCCCACCCCGGGGAGTTTCTCCAACGCGCTTCGCTCCGCCGGCACGTCACCACCATGGTCCTCTACCAGAGCTTGTGCGAGAGCTTGCAGCTGTGAACCACGCCGATTATGGAAACCCAATGGTCGCACAATTCGGGCGATATCTTGCGGATCGCCGGCCGCCATTATTTCTGCATTCGGATACCGTTTAAACAGCTTCGGGGTCACCGTATTGACGCGCGCATCCGTGGTTTGCGCGGACAGTACGGTAGCGACTAATAACTCGAAAGCTCCCCGGTGAATAAGTGCGCAGTGAGCATGTGGATACATGCGCGCCAGTTGTTCAGCTACCAGATGCGGTTGATCCACTCAACCTCCCCTGTCCTTTCCCGATAGGGCGATAAATGACTCTAAATGCGTTAAGCCCGCATACGGCATGATAAAACATATAAGCTAGTGAATAGAGTCACAGGCACCTGGTGTGCATGTGGCACGGTGATACGAGCGGGCATCCGCTTATTGATTGTATCCGTAGCCGCCTACCGGCGGAGAATGAAGGTGACCGTGGAAGGCAACTACATAAGCCAAGTTCCCCTCTTCGAGGGGCTGGATGAAGAACAGCAGCGCTCACTTCGCGCCAAAATGGGTCAGACGACCCTGCGACGCGGAGAAGTCCTTTTTGAAGAGGGCGATCAGGGTAATCGGCTGTACATCATCACCGAGGGAAAGGTGAAGCTCGGGCACACATCATTGGACGGTCGCGAGAACCTTCTCGCTGTCCTCGGCCCCGGAGAGATCATTGGCGAACTGACGCTTTTCGATCCGGGCCCGCGTTCAACAACTGCAACCGCAGTGTCTCCCGTCACTCTCCTACACCTAGATCATGCCGATTTGGTGGGGATCCTCGATACCAATCCCACGATGGGTAAGCATATGCTACGTGCGCTCGCTCGCCGCTTGCGCCGCACCAACGAATCACTCGCTGATCTGGTTTTCTCGGACGTACCCGGCCGGGTAGCCAAGGCACTGCTCGATCTGGCAGACCGCTTCGGCACCCCCACCGACGACGGGGCTCACGTACCGCACGATCTCACGCAAGAAGAACTTGCGCAGCTTGTGGGAGCATCACGCGAAACCGTCAATAAGTCGTTGGCTGATTTCGTATCCCGCGGGTGGATTCAACTTGAAGGTCGAGCTGTCACACTGCTTGATCTCGACCGTTTAGCACGCCGCGCACGTTAAAGACGCTGCACGGGGATAAGACCCGAAGCGGGGCTCACACTGGCGTGAGCCCCGCTTCTATGTTCTTTAAGCCTGAGACTGCCTATGCCTTGGGGCGCTTAAGGTAGGCAACAACATTTTCGGGGTTATGCGGCGCGGGCACTACCTGTACTAGTTCCCAGCCGTCCTCCCCCCACTGATCAAGAATTGCTTTGGTCGCGTGTATCAGCAACGGTACCGTTGCGTATTCCCATTTCTGCATGCATTCATCCTAAACAAAACCGGCGCCTCAAGCGAGAGCGCCGGATACTGTTGCTAGTTGCGTACACGGGCTAAAACCCGCGGGATCTTTGGTGTACGTAGTTCTTCTGCCAGTGGGTCATCCGAGTTCATTATCCAGTCGCGCCAGTCGGTGATGTCAGTGTAGTGACGCAACATGGCGCGGCGCTCGCGTTCAGTGAGACCACCCCATACGCCGAAATTGGCTTCAGACTGGAGGGCGTCGGCTAAACACTCAAGTCGAACGACGCAGGCAAGACACCGAGAACGTACCTGACGCTGCGCGGCTCCCTGCACAAAAAGCGCATCGGGAGACTCCGTGGCGCATAGCGCCTTCGCCGCCCAGCTTTGATCCTTATCGGTGCATCCGTAGGTCATGTTCACCCCATTGGTTCCACAAAATTGGTAACACCTTTATCAAGTGTGACCATACACACATTCAGGCATTGGTTTCAACTGCGCCTACCAGCTGGACCGCGATATCTCGCATCGAGAGTAGCCAAACTAACGCTTCTATCTCCCCTATCGGTACAACTTCGTCGTAGGCTTAGAACATGTCACACGTAAATCCTCGTTCCGTCGGTAAGGGACAGTATCTGACGCTACTGGGAACTTTTCTGGTTTCCAGCATTCTGTCCGGTGTGCTCCTGGCTGGCCTTGTCGTACCCGCTGCCGGTGTTGCTGGTATTACGGTAAAAGCTGCGCCCCGGGTATTCGACACACTCCCTACGGAGTTCGATATTCTCGCGCCCTCCGAAATTTCGACCATCACCTCTGCCGACGGTGAGGTGCTCGCGAAGTTTTATGCCGAAAATCGCGTGATAGTCGGGTTTGACCAGATTTCAGACAATATGAAAAACGCGATTCTCGCCATCGAGGATAAGAGGTTTTACGAACATAAGGGCATTGATCCGGAAGGAATGGCCCGCGCTGCCGTCCACAATCTGAAGAGTGAAGGAACCCAGGGGGGTTCCACTCTCACGCAGCAGTATGTGAAGAACACGCTGCTGGAGACGGGTTTGCAAAAAGGCGATCAGGACCTCATCGAATCCGCCACTGAACAAACAATTTCGCGCAAACTGCGCGAAGCGCGCTACGCACTCGCCCTCGAACAAAAGATGTCAAAAGATGACATTTTGCTCGGCTACCTCAATATCGCTCCCTTCGGCACAAATGTCTACGGTGTTGAGGCCGCCTCGCAGTTGTACTTCTCGCATCCAGCTGCCGACCTATCAGTAGCAGAATCAGCTGTGCTAGCGGGCGTAGTGAAGTCGCCGGCGGCTTATGATCCGATCCATCACCCAGAAGAGGCGAAAGAAAGGCGCAACACCGTACTGGGGACAATGCTGGCCCAGAAAAAGATCACTCAAGAGGAGTATGACGAAGCGGTTAGCCTCGAAATCGAGGATATGCTCAACGTTTCAAATACCACTTCGGGATGTGCTGCCGCCGGAAACGCCGCCTATTTTTGCGATTATGTGATTGCCTCGCTCATGGCGTCAGAAGAGTTCGGCAAAGATGAAGCCGAACGCAAGCAAAAACTATTGCGTGGCGGACTGACGATCCGCACAACTTTGGACTCGAAGATGCAGGAATACGCCTATCAAGCGGTAACCGACCGTATCCCTGTCGACGACCCTTCCGGGGCCAACACTGCGATTGTGTCTCGCGACCCGAAAAACGGCCATATTTTAGCTATGGCACAAAACACCCGCTACGGTTTACCGACTGAAGATGACCCGCACGCGACGCAAACTTCTTTTAACGTCGACAAAGCTCACGGCGGTGGCGACGGCTTCCAGGGTGGTTCTGCACTCAAGCCATTCACACTTTTGCAGTGGTTTAAAGAAGGCCATAGCGCATGGGAGCGAGTAGGAGGCCATTCCCCCTCATTCCAAGCGTATGAATGGAATATTCCCTGTAGCCCCGGCCATGCCGGCAACTGGACCGTCGGGGAAGCCGCCAGACGCGAAGGCTCATTTTCCGTCCTCCAGGCGACGGAACTGTCTGTGAACCGCGCCTTTGCCCATATGGCATCTCAGGTGAACCTGTGCGGCATTTTTGAAGGCATGAAAGCTCTCGGTATCACGCAACCGGATGGAAGTATGATCGAACCCTATCCAGCTGAAATTATTGGTGCTGGAGCAACACCGCTGACGATGGCCGGGGCATACGGAGCATTCGCTAACCACGGTGTTTTATGCGACCCCATGTCGGTAATCTCTGTAGCGGACCGCAACGGAGAGATCATTAACGAATTTGAGCCGTCCTGCCACCAGGCGGTTGATGAGGAAGCAGCCACCAAAGTTGCCGCGGTGCTTCGCCGCAATGGAGATAGCGCCGGATACAGCAATGTTCGCATCGGACGCCCCATTATCGCCAAGACCGGCACCACCGATAAGAACGATAACCTCTGGCTGGTCGGAGGAACACCGCAAGTCATGACTGCGGCCTGGGCGGGTTACGGGCACGCATCAACGACATCGGTGGCCTATCAAACCATTAACGGAGTCTATTACGGCGCCCTCTACGGCGGTACGTTCTCCGGTCCCATGTGGGCGCAGTATATGCGCAACGCCATGGCTGACTACCCGGTTGAGTCCTTTGACGAAGGTAATCTCGGTTCTCCACCTCCCCCACCGGAGCCTCCCTCCCCGGCACCGTCCGACGAGGGTGACGGTGACGATGACGATTAACTCAGAGAGTAACTAGTCATGTCTGACGACACGCAAATGTCCCTTGCGCATAAAATCGCTCGTGCGGCTGGTTTTGGATTGGCAGGAACTGTTGCAACCGCAGCTGCAGTGGGAGCATGGACTCAGGTTGAGCGACGGTGGCCAACCCTACGGGAGTACACCGCATATATCGATTTACCATCCACATGTGACGAGCTCACAGTGCTACATGTTTCAGATCCTCACTTCTTTCGCGGTCAAGAATGGCTCGTCGATTTCATGAAGGATCTGGCAACACTAGATTTCGATCTGGTGGTCTCCACCGGCGATAATCTCGGTTCGAAAGCCGGCCTTGAACTTGCTCTTAACGCATATGATCCGCTACTTGCCCATCCGGGCATATTCGTACTGGGGTCAAACGACTACTATTCTCCTCGGTACAAGCCTTGGTGGTCATATCTTTCTCGCCACGGTTCACCGGGTCATCAGCGCAATATTCCCGACCTTCCTTGGCTGGCACTTGTCGAACGATTCACAGAAGCCGGTTGGATTGATCTGTCTAATCAGGTGGAGGTATGTGAGATTCCTACGGCTTGCGGTCCTCAACGCATTGGATGTATTGGAGTCGATGACCCGCATATCAAACGTGACCACGTACCCGAACCTCCCGACAACTGGGGGGATCCGAACATCCTACGTCTCGGTGTGACCCACGCACCTTATCAGCGAGTCCTCAACGATTTCGTGTCACTCGGCGTCAATGCTATTTTTGCCGGACATACTCACGGAGGGCAACTGCGTGTTCCCGGATACGGGGCGATTGTCACAAACTGCGACATACCGCGTGAATACGCTTCCGGTTTGCATACCTGGGGTTTCGGTGGCCTATCAGCTGCCCTCCACGTATCCGCTGGTCTGGGAACTTCACCTTTTGCCCCTGTTCGTTTTGCATGCCGACCAGAAGCTTCGCTTATTACCCTCAAACAACAGCCGTAGCGAAGATCTGAATGCGATACCGATAGTTTTGCCGACAGCGCAGAAGGCATTATTTCCGCGCTCGCATTTGTCGCGCATTTCATGGGATCTCCGTTTTGGTGCCACTTCAAGTCATCGCTATACTGGACAGGTCGTTCAGACATCGGGGTGTGGCGCAGCTTGGTAGCGCGCTTCGTTCGGGACGAAGAGGTCGTGGGTTCAAATCCCGCCACCCCGACTCGGTGAAAACCGCTGAAACTCAATCCACGTTGAGAGTCAGCGGTTTTATTTGCTCGTATTCAGATATGGTCGAAACGATGGAATGCTGCCGTCGGCTACCCCCGTCCGACCTCGTCCATCAGTGCGACAAAGCGGTCGACGTAGCCCTGCAGGAACTTCACCGTATCTTCGCGGATGATGTTACCTTCGTCATCGATGTACGTCGGTGACTGCGAGAGGAATACTTCGGGCTGCCCCACGGTCGGCATATCGAAATACGACAGTGCCAGACGCAGGTTCTTCTGAGAAGAGTACCCACCCATACGCCCCACCGAGTGACTCATGATTCCCACCGGAATCCCTTTCCAGGCCACATCGTTATTCGGCTTTGAACCGATATCAACCGCATTCTTAAGGCAGGCGGGAATCGTTCGGTTATTTTCAGGGGTCACGAAGAGAACACCCGCGGAGTTCTTGATGGTCTCGCGGAACTTCGTGTACTCTTCCGGAGTCTCGACGTCTGTCACTTCGGGATCATCGTAATCGAAGTTGTACAGCGGGAGATCCCGAATTTCAACGATCTGCGCGCGGTATCTTTCCGGAAACATTGTGCGGACGTTCTGCGCAATCTTGCGAGCGTACGAACCGCGGCGCAAACTTCCAACGATGACGGTTACGTGCTGAGCCATTCTTAACCTCTCCTATCGTCTGCTTCGTGGGTGCTTATGCGTCACTATACATATTCTTAGTTCGACTTGCCGAACTTATTTATTGTACTGCCCGCACTTACGGTTGGCGAGAGTCGCTTTTCACTCTTGGAGGCGGATCGACACGATTTTGCGGTCATCCTGCAGAAAATCAATGTGGACTATTCGTCGCTTTCGCCGACAATCGCGACAAAGAGCCTGCACCACTAACGACAAGAAAACACACTAGTAACTATCGGATGCCGCGAGCTAAGTGGCTCATGGGCAAGCTCCTTAAGCAGAATGAAAAAATACTAGGTAGTTTCCCGGATTTTGAGCTCGGTTTCGAGCACTTCCGTTGTAGGACCAGTCCCGGAAATCATATCGAGGGCAAGCGAGAATGCTCGCTCGCCCTGATAATGCATTGGTTGAGCGATAGTAGTCAGCTGCGGCGCAAATGCCGAGGCCAGTTCGTGATCATCGAAACCAACAATCTTCACGTCTTGCGGCACTGATTTGTGGAGGCCGCGCAAAACGCCGAGAACACCTCGTGCGATGCGGTCCGAGCCGGCTAGAACACCATCGAATTTCACGCCGCGAGACATTATGGTATTCAGTCCAATAGCACCGTCATATTCAGACCATCCGCCAAATACAATTCTCGAATCATCCAGACGATCGCCAAAGATCTCCCGATAGCCCTGGAGACGATCGATGGCAGCCGGTTGGGTACTATCCCCGAGGATGGCGATAGGCGCCTGCACGCCTACATCGACAAGATGCTGCGCCGCCACTCGAGCACCGTTGTGGTCATCGGCATAAACCACGGAAAACTCGCGGGCGTGCGTTTGATTTCGTGTTTGCCCACACAGCACAACTGGAACTGGGTGTTTGACAAGTGCATCGAGTAAGCCTTCATCGCTCCACGGCGACAGGTGAATCACACCGTCCACCGCTTGGTTGGATATCAAATGGAGAGCTTTCTTCTGCTCAACAGCCGTTGACATCTGGAGCACGACCGGAACAAATGCTGTTCCACTCATGGCGTCAAAAATGCCCTTCATAATGGCCGCGAATGTGGGGTCTTCAAATAGATAGTCAAATGGTTCAGACAAGACGACAGCGATAGCGTCCGCCCTGCCCACTGCGAGAGCACGAGCCCGAACTGACGCCACATATCCAAGCTCTTCCACAGCCCGATGAACGGCATCCACAGTTTCTTGCGATGCCGGATACGTTCCTTTAAGAACTCGCGAAACCGTCCCTTTCGATACGCCCGCCATACGAGCGACGTCAGAGATAGTTGCTCGTGAGTTCTTCGTCATTACCGCCACCCTTCTTCGTACCAACAGCCACCATTGTGCCACGCGACGTAACCCGCGGGAGGTAGCGTCTATCCACCTAAAGGTGGCTTGACACTGATAGAAACCGGTTTCATAATAGGGGAAACCGGTTTCTATGTCGGTCTTCCCAACGAAGTGAAGGAGCTATGATGTCGGCACGACACAATGACTGGGAAAATCCCAGTATTACGGGTCGCAATAGACTTCCAGCGCATGCTTACCTATTGCCTTTTGCGAACCGCGAGCAAGCAGAAAGTCGCGCACGTGAAAACACGTCTGACTTCACCAACCTCAGTGGCAAATGGAAATTCGCTTACTACCACAATCCGTCGCGCGTTCCACAGAGCTTTTATTCGCAATACGACGAATCCGCAGATTCGGTGAACGTGCCGCATATGTGGCAAATCGATGGATACGGGAACCTGCAGTACACGGATGAGGGGTACCCATTCCCGATTGATCCCCCCTTCGTCCCGTCAGATAATCCCACGGGCGCTTATCAAAAACAGATCACTCTCGATGAAGTCGATAAGAACCGTCAGTACATTCTGCGTTTCGATGGTGTGGAATCGTATTTTGAACTATTCGTGAACGGACAGTACGTTGGTTTTTCCAAGGGCTCACGTCTGACTGCCGAATTCGATGTTACCGCCTACTTAAAAACAGGTAATAATCTCATCGCCGTAAAGGTTCTTCAATACTCCGACGCAACTTATTTTGAAGACCAGGACATGTGGTGGGCGTCGGGGATTTTCCGGGACGTCTGGATGGTGTCCCGCCCTCAGCTGCACCTGTTCGACTTCCACCTCAAGACTCGGCGTTTACCTGATGCAAACGCAGAATTCTCACTTGAGCTCACATTTTCCAAACCAACCAACACTCTCGATGTGCAATGGGAGATTTGCAACGATCAGGGAATAGTTGCGCAGGACCAGTGTGAAGGGAGCGGAGAAAAGACGATAGAGACCTCCGCTACGGTAACGCAACCGCGTTGGTGGAATCCGGAGGAACCCGCACTCTACAATCTGTTCATCACCCTCACAGACAGATCCACCAATGAAGTTCTCGAAGTAATCAACCATCGCTTCGGATTCCGCGACATTCGGATTGAAAACGGGCACTTGCTACTCAACGGCACCTATTTCAAGATGCACGGTGTCAATCGCCACGACCACGACCCGAAACGAGGCCGAGCGGTCACCATGGATCGGGTACGCCGCGACCTCCTGCTCATGAAAGCGCATAATATCAACGCCGTGCGTACAGCCCACTACCCCAATGACCCACGCTTTTACGAAATGTGCGACGAAATCGGATTACTGGTCGTCGCGGAAACAGATCTTGAAAGCCACGGCTTCGCCAACGTGGGTGAAATCGAACGCATTACCAATGATCCCGACTGGGAAATCAGCTATGTCGACAGAATAGAACGGCACGTTTTAGCGCAGCGAAATCATGCCTGTGTCATCATGTGGTCACTGGGCAATGAATCCGGATACGGATGCAATATTCGCGCCATGTACAAGCGTTGCAAGGAGCTCGACCCAATTCGACCCGTGCATTACGAAGAAGATCGTAACGCTGAAGTCGTGGACGTGATCTCAACCATGTACTCCCGTGTTTCCCAAATGAACGATTTCGGTGAACACCCCCACCCCAAGCCTCGAATTATCTGCGAATACGGACACTCAATGGGTAACGGCCCGGGGGGCTTATCCGAATATCAGGAAGTCTTCAACCGCCACGATTCGATTCAGGGCCATTTCATCTGGGAATGGATCGATCACGGTATTGAAGATCACGATGATCAAGGACGCGTGTTTTACCGCTACGGCGGCGACTACGGCGACTATCCAAATAACGCGAATTTCTGCATTGACGGCATGGTGTTCCCCTGGCAGGAACCAAGCCCTGGCCTGCGAGAGTATAAGTACCTCATCGCTCCCATCCACTGTGAACTCGACGGTGATAACCTCACGGTGCGTTCCCGCCAGTGGTTCGAGCCGTTGAATGATCTTCACATGACGGTGACAGCAAGCACCGACGGCGTTGAAACCACCTCCCGCACAGTTGACTGTCCTGCGCTCGCCCCCGGGGAGTCGGCAATATTCAATCTCGACGAATTTGAAGTAAAAATTGCCGACGCTTCCACCATCGACGTAGCTTTCACCCGTACCGTACCCACAGAGTTCGCATCCGCTGACGATGAAGTTGCGCACTACCAGTTCGCCTTAACCGAATTTACCGCCGGTGAACTTCCCAGCGCGAAAACAGCCCCGTCAGCTTATGAAGACAACGATGTGCTAGCAATCGACACCGAAAACTCGCGTATCAGTTTCGATCTCATCAACGGCGACCTCATCTCATATTTTGTAAACGGCGAAGAACTCATCAAGCGCTCCCCGCGCATCACATTCTGGAAAGCTCTGATCGACAATCACCAGCAGGAGTTTGATGAACTGTGGGAGCCCCGTTTCCTCAATATCTGCCAAGAATCTACCCGAGATGTGAAGTGGACCTCGGAGGGCGACACGGTGACGGTTGAGGTCCACACGACGATTGCCCCACCCACTCTCGATTTCGGAATGCGTTGCGTCTACCACTGGACAGTCGACGGCAATGGCGCTGCGCGCCTGACCATATCCGGCACGCCGTACGGAGATTACCGCGACATCATTCCACGCATCGGCATACGCCTCAGCCTCAGTGAAGCACTCGATCACGTTACGTATTATGGGCGCGGACCGGGCGAAAACTATCCCGATTCCGCCAAATCGAACTGGATTGGGCAGTACGAATGTTCGGTTCAGGAACTCGGCACCTCCTACGTTGTCCCCCAGGACAACGGAAATCGCGGTGATATTCGCTGGTTTTCACTCAGCAATGATCGCGGAACCGGACTGTCGGTGGTTGCCATCACCGAGCCCCTCAACGTACGTGCATCATACTTTTCTGACAAACAGCTAGACGCTGCCAAGCATATGAACGAGCTCACACCGGAGGATAGCATTGAGCTCAATATTGATCCGCAACTCCTAGGTCTGGGATCGAACTCATGGGGATCGGAAGTGCTTGATAGCTACCGGGTTCGCTTCGACGACTTCAGGCACTCATTCGCCCTCATTCCCTTCACCGACGAAGAAAGGAAATAAAGCCATGAGACTCTTCGCTACCCTCGATGACTTCGGACAAGTACTTGGCGGAGTTAAGAAATGGGACAGAACGCTCGAAGCAATAGACTGCATCGATACAGTTCTTCCGGGGGTCGCCTACTCCGTCGGTGACTCCCTCACCTGGATCAAATGCCAGAAACAATCATGCGCAGATGATTCCCTCGTGGCGAGTCGACGCTACCAACGCGTGGTCTACTGCTCACAGGGTACGGTGACGATTGGTTATGGCACTATCGACGCCCTGACGGCAGTCGATGATTATAGCGACCTCACGGATCGTCAACATTTCCAAGGTGAAACACATACCATCTCGCTCTCCCCGGGTAATATCGTCATCTTCGAAACCGAAGAAGCGACAGCGCTCGAGCCTTCGGATGACTTCCAAGGAGTCATCCTACGCGTCACTGTCGAAGGTCACTCCTTCCACAACAAATAACGGCAGATACCTGCTGAACTACCATCCCTCTATTCGAAGGAATACTCATGTCAAGCATGAACCGTGCGCGGATTGGCACCTATGCACTGTTAACGATGACAGTCGCAGCGGTCTTCAACTTCCGCAATGTAATCAACAACAGCGTCTCAATCGGACTCGTCTCGGCACCAGCGTTTCTCCTCGCGACCATCTTCTATTTCTTGCCCTATACCCTCATTATTGCCGAGCTCGTAGCGCTGAATAAGCACTCGGAATCCGGAGACTACCAGTGGGTTAAGACCTCTCTGGGTGGCCGCTGGGCTTTCCTTGGTGCTTTCTCCTACTGGTTCGTCAACCTGTTCTACTTTGTGTCACTTCTGCCAATCGTTCTGGTATACGCGTCCTACGCGTTCTACGGTCAAGAAGCAGTGATGTCACAAACCACCATCACCATCATCTCGATCGCTATTTTTGCCCTCGCAACCTGGGTATCCACAAAAGGGGCAGGCTGGATCGGTACCGTCACCAATATCGGTGCCACTCTCATGATGGTTATGGCCCTGTCCTTCGTTATTCTCACGCTGGCAGCCCTCATGGGCGGACTGCAACCAGCTACTCCCATCACCATGGAAGCTATGACACCGAACTTCTCCTCCTTCGCCACCATGTGGGCTTTCTTCGGTACACTCGCATGGATCATCCAGGGTGTGGGAGGCGCTGAATCGGTCGGTGTCTACATTAATGACCTCAAGGGCGGTGTCACCGCATTTATCCGCACAATCGTGACAGCCGGCTTGCTCATTGGTCTGCTTTACGCGGTATCTTCGATTCTCATGACGGTATTCGTACCAGCTGGTGAGTTGACCTACTCATCCGGTATTTTCCAGACCATGGGAGGCCTGGGAGCTCACTTCGGTCTCAGCGCAGAACTTGTCAATCGTCTGGTGGGTGTCATTATGCTCGCGGCAACACTCGGCTCATTGCTCATGTGGACTGCTACACCGGTGAAGATTTTCTTCTCTGAAATTCCCGACGGTATCTTCGGCAAGAAACTGGTCGAGCTGAATGATTTGGGAATTCCCTGGCGGGCAGCCTGGCTACAGTTCGCCATCGTGGTTCCACTTCTTATCATCCCCGCGCTCGGATCAGACTCCATTAACGGCCTTCTCCAGATCGTCATCAATATGACGGCTGCCACGGCTCTCATTCCACCGCTATTTATCTACCTCGCCTACTTCTTCTTCCGTAAGAACTACGATCATATTGATCGCCACTTCCGGGTGGGCTCGCGCAAGTTCGGAATGATCATGGCCGCGTTTATGCTGATCGTATTCGCGTTCGTATTCATCACCGGAACACTGCCATACGGACAGGAAGTTTGGCTCACTTTGGTATACAACATTGGCGGTGTCGTCATCTTTATCGGTGGAGCGTACTACATGTACCAGCGCTACATCAGTAAGCTCGCGAAAGTCGATCCTGAGGCCGCTAAACGTGAGTTGACTCCCACGGCAGAATTCATGAAAGCTGCCGGAGATGAAATCCACGTCACCGAGTAGCTAAGAGCTTCTCACACATCTATTAGCTCTACGCCGAGGGGGCGCTCTTGATGGGCGCCCCCTCGGTTATTAGCTTCACCAATCTCACGGTGAGGAAAGACACTGCCCGCCGGCATGCGGTATAGCAGAGCCTTCGCGGGTGAAACAACCCTGGAGGGGATCTGACAACCTGTCGGATCCATTTCAGTGCGACAGACCTATGATGGAAACCATGAAGAAACGTAGACGTAAATCAAAAGCTATCGTCAACGGATGGGTTCCCGACCAACACGGATCGTGGGCAATGGGATTTTTTCCTCTCATCATCGGCATGATCATCAATGAGAAAACCCCGTTATTCACCCTTCTCGCCATTGCCTGGAGCGCTGGATTTTTCTTGTTCTCCGTGGCGGAAAAGTGGCTAAAATACCGTTTCAAGCCGCGCTATCGACCAGCACTGATCACCTATGCCTCCGTAAGCGGTGTCGCCACCGTCATGCTCATTATCCTGCAGCCGGGATTGCTGTGGTGGGCTCCGTTATTTCTTCCTCTAGTCGCTATTTCTGCCCATCGGGCGTGGGCGCGCCGGGAGCGCGAAATGATATCGCGAAGCGTCGCCATTGTCGCTTCATCGCTTATGATTCCCGTTACTGCCACCGTCGCATCGGGTGAACCGTGGTTTGCTAAAGGCGCAGTATCTACGCAGTCATGGACCATGATGGCTCTTCTCGCCACCTACTTCATCTCCACCGTTCCCTATGTCAAAACACTGATCCGTGAACGTAACTCGCGGCCGTGGTTTATCGGATCTTCCATCATGCACATCAGCATTGTTCTGTGCGTAGCCATCGCTGCTATCTACGGCTTAGTGTCGTGGGCTCATGTTGCTGTGTGGACTATTATTGCGGGACGTGCAATCGCGATGCCCCTCATTGCGACAAAGCGCGGGAAACCTTGGAAACCCAAGGCGATAGGCTGGCCCGAAGTGCTCCTTTCATTGATCGTTCTGGCTACTTTGCCGTGGTAACCTTTCACCGCCACGCAGTTACGCTTCGATCGTTTCTCTCAGCAGGCAGGCGTCCCGCGCCAGATCAGTAACCCGCCCGGGTAACTAGTCCTCCGAATCACCTACCGGATGATCTCCTTTATGGTGTTTGGCTTCCTCGACGAGCTTCCCGGCGCGATCTGGTACATATTTGGAAATCGCCACGGACGGTCGAACATACCCGGTTGACTTAGGCCTCTCCGGTAGCTCGACTTTCGCTTCATGCTCAACTTCGTGGTACGGCAGAGAGTCCAACAGATGCGCAATCATGTTGATTCTCGCCTGCTTTTTCGAGTCAGACAACACGTGATGCCACGGTGCATAAGCGGTGTCTGTATGCACCATCATTTCGTCCTTGGCCCGCGAGTAATCCTCCCACCGGGTAATGGATTCTAGATCCATCGGTGACAGCTTCCATTGACGCAACGGATCATCGAGTCTCTTCTTAAAACGTTTGAGTTGCATCTGATCAGACACCGAGAACCAGTATTTTCGTAAGTGAATACCGTCTTCAACGAGCATTTGTTCAAAAATGGGGCACTGCCGCATAAACTGTTGCACCTGTTGCGGAGTTGCAAATTCCATGACTTTTTCCACCCCGGCACGGTTGTACCACGAGCGGTCGAATAACACGATCTCTCCGGCGGCAGGCAAATGTTGGATGTAACGCTGGAAATACCATTGAGTTTTCTCCCGCTCAGTTGGTGTGGGGAGGGCGACGATACGCGCTACTCGCGGAGATAAATACTCGGTGATGCGCTTGATAGTGCCACCTTTACCCGCCGCATCACGACCTTCAAATATAATGACGACGCGCGCTCCCGTTGATTTCACCCACCGTTGAAGCTTTCCCAGTTCACCCTGCAGTCGGTACAGCTCAGCTTCATACACTTTATTTGGAATCTTCGTGACCTTCACGCGATCAGCTTCACTGATTCCGCCATCATTGTGTGCCATGTCCACTCCTTTGTAGTCCTTAACGTCAGCTTAAGACGCTTTCGCTCTCGGTGGTGAGAAATAGTGGAAATACCCGCTCTACTTTTATGGTGGAGCTAGACCTGTCACCATAGAGTTATGCAATTTGTACTCAAAGTCATCGGGAATATGGCGGGGATCTGGCTGGCTGCCTCCTTGATCAATGGCATTACATTGCCCGCCACGTCCCATCCGACAGAATTACTGATCACACTGGTGGTGATTGCGTCGATTTTCACCGCGGTCAATATGATCGTCCGTCCGGTGTTGAAACTCGTCACGTTTCCGGTCTATCTCTTAACGCTGGGTTTATTCGCCTTCGTCGTCAACGCACTGATGTTTATGCTCACCGGCTGGCTCTCCCAACAAACCGCCTACGGTCTCGATGTCAGCGGGTTTTGGGCCGCCTTCTTCGGCGCCATTATTACGGCCATTGTTGCCGCCCTCATTGGCGCTATCCTCGATCCTCTAACCAGTGGGCAAAATAACTAGGGAGACCTCACACGCGTAACGGTAAATCGTTGACTTGACGTTACCGTTTCCGCAGTCAATGCCAGTGCTTCGCTTCGTTTTCCTACCCATGCGTCATAATCTGCGTGTAATCGGTTATCCGCATGAGTAGCCGCCGATAGGTACCCTCCGAGGTCATGTGCACTGTTACCACCGGTCGAATAGACAACGATATGGTCCGGCGATGGCCGTGCCGCTTGGCCGTCGAGAGCAGGCACAATATCAGCCGTATTCTCAAAAGATAAGACCGGGGTATTCTGCGGTATTTCGATGCCGGACACGGGTGACCCGGCTGTTATCACCGATGCCACCGAATAGTGATCGGTAATGACCGGAGAAGCCGCCAGTGAGGCAGCTACGATTCCTCCCTGCGAATGCCCCACAAATTCCACCACATCCCCCGGTTGCACACCGGCAAGGGGAAGAGCCGAAATAATTGCAGCCTCCTGATCAGAAGGAGTCCGTCCTACGGTAGCCAAATTCGTTTGCATGTCCTGAGGATTCGATGATCCCGGCCCCCATACTTGAGTTCCCTTGACGACAACAGACCACGTGGGACGCTCACGGCCAGGAGTGTGATGCCGCAAAATCTCAAACTCTCCGCTAGCGGGGGGATCGTCATCCGAGGTTTTCGCTTCCAGCGCGGTAGGGTTATCCCGTAAATCGCGGACTTTATGCAATAGTGCCGCGGGCGTGGAGGGCGTCGAGGTGACTGGGCTCGATGCCGTTACCGACACTCTGACCGAGGTGGCGAGGGCGGCCGCGGATACGGATTCAAGCGAATATCGATACATGTCCCGCTGATGGGAAACGGACCTGCGCTCGGTTGAGCTTTCGGAGTCGGCTGTTTCGATATACGGCAAATAGGTTCCTTGCGCTTTTTCGATACGCGGATATACCCGGGAGAGAGTACTGGCACTCTTTTCTAGGGCTGTATCACCGTTTCGAGTTAAATGGCGGTGCTCCGCGGTGGCTACTAGCCACGGCATGACGAGCTGGTGAGGTTTAAGTCGTGGCCCCCAGGGCCCGCCCTCGACATCGAGAGAAAGCAGGTCGAATTTGTGGGCAGCCCGCCATATTATGTCCAACACCCCAATCACCGGGTAGAGGTCATCAGCAGCTAAAGCTACGGTTGATTCAATACCGATCGCGCCAACTTGTTTATGTGATAGCCACCATCCGATACTGCTCACGCGCCCATCGGTCGCATCGTAGATATCGGCGGCTGTGCGTAAATGAGCCTCGCAATCTTCTACCCCTGCTATCAATTGATGCGTATGCTCATAATCTACTGCCGTGTGAATCTGTGACAACGCGTTGATCGCCGACGCAGTCGATATTCCCTGCAGAGACGCTGCTGCTAATCGTAGCGATAACATGGCGGAGTTAATCATCCACGGTACGGTTCCGATAACCGATGCGGCGCGACGCAAACTATGAGTATCCACCGTAACGGGCCCGGAATCTATGAGAATCTGATCGGTCATAATCCCAGCGCCAATGCTGACCACACTGCAAGTTGTTTTTCTTGCTCTGCAACCACGCAGGCCTGGCGGGTATCACCGACAATACCGAGCAGTTGCACGATCTTTGCTTGTATCTGGGCAATATCGTGACGAGCGCATTGGGCTGAAGGCCCCGACCAGTCAAGCGTAATCGATGCGAATACATCCAGAGCATCATCCAATAGTGCAATAGCGTGGTCAACGTGAAGAGCAGGTAAATCGTACATGTGGTTACCGTACGAATATCCCGGTCTGACCACCGCCATAGGCACCGGATGCTGTGGATTGTGCAGGCTGTGGATAATCACTGTCCACACCGTGATGCACGACAGCCGCCTCGGCGCACTGATATGGGACGATAGTGGCATGACTGTTTTCCCACCTGCTCATCATGTAAATTTTGCTGAACTCCAACCCGCCATTGCTCTCGGGGCACTCGACGGACGCTATCGTCCCGTCGTTGCAGAGCTCAGCAACTACTTTTCAGAAGCTGGCCTCAATCGTGCCCGCGTATTTGTCGAAGTAGAGTGGCTTATTTATCTTCTCGATCACGGCGTTCTTCCCGGCGCACCACAACTGTCAGACAGCGAACGCTCCTACCTGCGTTCACTAACCGAGGAATTTGATGCGGAGGCTATCCGAGAACTGGCCGCCACCGAAGCTGTCACTCGACACGACGTGAAAGCCGTCGAATACTTTATTAAAGACCGCCTCGATGCAGCCCCTACACACATCCCCGATTCTGTTCTCCCTCAACTGCACGAAGTCGTCCACATCTTCTGCACGTCGGAAGACATTAATAACCTCTCATACGCCCTCGTGATTAAGGCAGGAGTCGAAAAAGGATGGTTGCCGGCGGCCCGTCAGCTCCGCGATGATCTGGTGACACGAGCGAAAGAAAATGCCAACATTCCGATGTTGTGTCGCACCCACGGACAACCCGCCACCCCCTCAACAATGGGTAAGGAGCTGGCCGTATTCGCCTACCGACTCTCTCGCCAAATCAAACGCATTGAAAACATAGATTTCCTCGGAAAGATTAATGGCGCGACGGGCACCTATGCTGCCCACGTCACGGCCATCCCGACCGTCGATTGGCAAAAGGTATCACGTGGCTTTGTCGAATCCCTCGGGCTCACCTGGAATCCCCTCACCACTCAGATCGAAAGCCACGATTGGCAAGCCGAGTTATACGCTGATATCGCTCGATATAACCGTATTGCACATAATCTCGCCACCGACGCGTGGACTTATATTTCTCTGGACTATTTCCACCAAAATCTTTCCGCTCAAGGATCCACCGGTTCCTCGACAATGCCGCATAAGGTCAATCCGATTCGATTCGAAAATGCGGAAGCAAACCTCGAAATTTCTACCGCGCTACTGGATACGCTGGCAGCCACCCTGGTCACCAGTCGTCTGCAGCGCGACCTCACGGATTCAACGACTCAACGCAATATCGGTACTGCTCTGGGACATTCACTGCTGGCACTGGATAATCTCATCCGCGGTTTGGCTGGAATAGACATTAACGCCGAAGCCATGGCTCGCGACCTCGATGCCAACTGGGAAGTACTCGGCGAGGCGGTACAGCAAACCATGCGCGCTGCTTCTATTGCCGGCGCAACCGGCATGGATGACCCGTACGAACGATTGAAAGAACTGACCCGCGGCAATCGAGTGACGGGAGAACAGATGCGCGAGTTCATCGCGGGGCTTCATCTGCCCGCAGATGTCGAACAACGCCTACTTGCGCTCACGCCCGAAACCTATACGGGCATAGCAGCCACCCTTATTGATCATCTGTGAGGCAATCACCCCGGTTGAATGTGTTGCGCGCGTCACGGTTTCCAGCCGGGGTCGGAGGCCGGTGCTCCGAATCGGTCAAAAATATCGTGAGGTCGCGCGACACCGTCAATATAGCCGAGCGCGTCAAGAGTCCAGGTCGGACTGTCATCTGCGCTTTCACCATTGTCTGACCCGGTGTTTGCTATAACACGTAATGTCACCATCGCTCCCACCGGGGCGGGTTGCCCATAATCCCACACGGTTTTCAGCACTCGATCAAGGAGGTCATGAGGAGCTGCCGGCTGTTGCGCAACAGTAACAGTGACCTGAATGAGAGCGGGTTTTCCAAACGCTTCACGAGTATCAACGTCAACGGTGACGTCACCGGGCAGTGAGGACAACTTCGTTTCCAAGATCTCAAGTAAACGCTCATTGCGGCGGCGCTTATCCAAGGGACGCAGATGCCTCATTGCGGCACTCCCACCAACAGCGATGACGCCGAGTCCACCAATAATGAGTGGGTTTTCGATTTGCGGCATTGTGCGCCCCGACTTTGTGTGGCTTGCGAACTTATTGACGGGAAGCCTCTCCCGCATCGCCCGCACCACAGAGCGCCACCCCTTCCTACGACTGTCAGATGTTGGAGTCATGATTTATTCCTCTCTGCGGTGTAAAACCGGGAATTGGGAGGTCGTCAGGGGAACGTACGTCTGCCAGAAAATCGAAGGTATCTTCTATGGCGGGTGCTGACTGAGTGAGAATATCCTGGCGAATCTCATAAAAATAGATCGCCTGGGTCTCTTCTGCGGAGGCAAAGAACTCGGAGAAAAACTGCCAGGCACGCCCGGTTTTACCGTAGGGGGCAACCCGCGCACGACGTTCCATCAACTCAACTGTTTCGGTATATGTGGTCGACGAGTGTGCGTAATAAAGTGGGCCAACTCGTGGACGGTTAAGAAAACGACCGATGACGATTCGGTCATTGGTGCCCCGGCGAGGGCGAGCATCTAAAGAGGGCACAATATCTTGATCGTGTTCAATCGCTATCGCCGTAACATCCCGCGGCACCCGCAAGCGTCGACCAGGAGTGCCCAACGTCACGAGACCACGAATATTCAACTCGCGTGGGTGGCGCCCCAGAAGCGCTAATCCCACCACCCCACCTTGCGAATGTCCCATCATCAAAACCGGTTCCCTCGCCAGATCGCGCTTATCGACGCCCTCCGATCGCATAGCGTGGTGAACGGCCGCGACCACTCCAAGTCTCATCGCGGATGGCAATCCGAGCATTTCCCGAATATTTGTTTCCGTATCTGCTGGATTTGGCGTGGAATGTGGATCAACGTGATCGGTTCCCGGCACCGATACGATCCACCGCCGGGAGGCCCCCTTTCCAACCGCGGTGATTTTTATAACCGCACCCTGGCTTTGCGCCCAGTACAGATCGTCGATATCAGCCGCCATATCAACCAGACCTCTGGGCCCCTGCAAACGACGTATTCCCAGCGCAGACTCACCCGCAGCCGCCACCGATTCGCCATTGCGCACCAAAGGCCGGACACGTACTCGTCCTCCGCGGAACCACCCCAGCGCCGTGCCAATCGCCAAATAGCTCCCCATAAGGGACTCGTAGCCTCGATGCGGCACCAGAGGTAGTGTTTGCGCCGCTGTGCCTTTGGGATCGAATCCCAGCGCAATGCGAGCTCGCAAATACCCGCGGCCCACTGTTGTTAACGCCATTGCCCCACGGCATGCCGCCTGCACAACCAGGGTGTCTAATCCTGGATGATTGAAAAACGTCTTCTGGGACTGCTCGATGAATTCTTCGCCTTGCGCTCGAATGCGGGATTGGATGGGTTGACGAATGGCAGGCGGTAAGGGCGCATGGTCAGCAACTAACGACATGAAAGCGATGGTCGTCATCGACCTCGCAAGGGGCATCAACGCATCCATGGCGTCGATTAACCACATCGTCTCCGGAACACGGCGCGCTCCGTAATACATCGGCTGGGGACGGCGGGCTCGACGCGCTGCAGATTCACTACCGTCGCGCCGGTGAGCCTCCGATCTCGCAGGAATCAGACGAGATACGATCTCTCGAACCCTTCGCGCCATGGACCCCTACTTTCATTCAGATTTCAAGTCTACCCTTCGACTAAGTATCGACACCAACACCCCAGGGGGGTATATTTGGCCTCGGTACGATGCGCCAATACGAGGAGCGATACTATGCCTGACGGCTATGGGTTCACGAAGGAACAATACCTCGTTCGGCTCCGACGCATCGAAGGCCAAGTGCGCGGACTGCACCGCATGATTGATCAAGATTCTCCCTGTACAGATATTCTCACCCAAATCGCGGCCGTACGTTCCGCACTTGACGCAGTCGCACTCGGATTGGTCGAAGAACACGTGCGCAACTGCGTCGCCGCCGCAGCCAAACAATCAGACGAACTTGTCGCTGAAAGAGCACGCGAAGCAACTCAAGCGATTGAAAGACTCGTCAAATCTTAAGAAAAGGACTATACATGACTACCGTCAATCTCTACGTTAAAGGACTCACCTGCGGCCACTGCGTCGCATCAGTAACCGAAGAACTCGGTGAAATCAAAGGCGTTGCGCGTGTCAATGTCGATCTCAACGCGGGGGAAGACAAGATTTCCAAAGCCGAAGTTTCGCTTTCCGATCCCGTTGATGACGATGCTTTCCGCGATGCCATTGCCGAGGCTGGCTACGACCTCGTGTCTATTAAACGATAGGTGGAGTTGAGAACAACGACCAATCAACCATCATCAACAGTCTCTATCGGTGAAGCAACCCGCGAACGTGCAGAGGGGCTGAAAACACGACTCATTGTGGCGGCGATTTTTTCCACGCCCGTCATGGTGCTGTCGATGGTACCCGCCTGGCAGTTCCCAGGTTGGCAATGGGTGGTTGCCGCGTGTGCCATGCCCGTAGTGGTGTGGGCAGCATGGCCCTTCCACGCCGCCGCATTCCGGGCGGCACGCCACGGCTCATCTACGATGGACACCCTCGTATCACTAGGGGTGATCGCGTCAACGCTGTGGTCCCTGTGGGCGTTATTCTTCGGCGGAGCCGGTTATATCGGTATGCGCATGAATATGACGATCCTGCCGCGCAACGCGTCGACAAGTTCTGCCGAACTGTATTTCGAAGCCGCTGCCATGGTGACAACCTTCCTCTTGGCCGGACGTTACGCGGAAGCGCGCACGAGATATCGGGCGGGAGACGCCCTCCGTTCGCTCTTGGAGCTCGGCGCCAAGCAGGCTCACCGCGTGAAACCGGAAGGTGGTGTCGAATTAGTCGATGTCAAGGATCTGCACGTTGATGACCGAGTAGTCGTTAAACCCGGCGAAAAGATTCCCACTGACGGCGTGGTGGAGTCCGGTCATGCCGCCCTCGATACGTCACTGCTGACGGGAGAGTCTATTCCCGTCGGGGTCGGGCCGGGCGATGAGGTCACGGGTGCCACGATTAACACCGATGGCCAACTCACGGTAAGAGTCACGCGCGTGGGGGCAGATACGACACTCGCACGAATCGGCCAAATGGTTACTCAAGCGCAAGCGGGCAAAGCCCCCGTCCAACGCTTGGCCGACAAGATTTCATCGGTGTTTGTTCCCGTCGTCATCGGTATTTCTCTGCTCACGCTAGTTTTGTGGATCGCCTTCGGACCCGGTCTGCAACCCGCATTTACAGCGGCCGTTGCCGTCCTCGTCATCGCCTGCCCCTGCGCGCTTGGTCTCGCCACCCCGACGGCTCTTCTGGTTGGCTCCGGACGCGCCGCCCAACTAGGAATCGTCATCAAGGGCCCCGAAATTCTTGAATCCACCCGCCAGGTTGACACTATCGTGCTCGACAAAACCGGTACCGTCACCAAAGCACAGATGCGTGTATCTCATGCCGAGGGCGACACCGCCACTCTGGCAGCGGCGGCCGCGGTAGAGACCGGCTCCTCTCACCCGGTAGCGCAAGCCATTGTCGAGGCGATTGATACGACTGACAGTGCCACCGCATTTATTAACCACGCAGGCGACGGTGTCAGCGCCACGGTTGGCGCCAATAGAGTTTTCGTTGGAAAACCGCGGTGGATCGAATCGCTAGGATTCTCCCTCGAACCGGTAGCCAACTCAATTGAACGCGGCCTCGATACGGGGGCAACTGTATCCGTGGTGGCAACCGCGCCACTCAGCCAGGTCACATCGCTTAATGACACGTCATCATCGCCCTCATCTGCCTCGACTGACGATACCGCATCTTCTACAGATAACGACAACGCCTCCACTCCTTCTGACACTGCCCAGTGGGCCGTTGATCTCGCGGTGGGCGGCATGACCTGCGCCTCTTGCGTGCGTCGCGTCGAGCGTAAGCTGAGTAAACTGCCGGGAGTGCGCGCAGAAGTCAATCTCGCTACCGAGGGCGCACACGTCCTCCTCGATTCCGACATTTCAAATGACGAGCTTATTTCTGTGGTTGAGAAAGCGGGGTATTCAGCGTCGATTAGAGGGCGACATGAGCTCACACACCACGACACGACGGCGGATGCCGACGCACCTCATGTAACCGAACAATCAGTCAGCCGATCAGCAAGTGAACGCTGGGGTAACCCCCGCGTGGATTCTGGCGTAGCCTCCGGAGTTTTCTGGGTCAGTGATGAGATTAAAGAAACCTCGAGCGAAGCCATTGCGCAGTTACGCGATCTCGATATCACGCCCGTCCTCCTCACCGGAGACAATGAGCGTGCCGCACGCTATGTTGGGGAGCGCGTCGGCATTTGCGACGTGCGCGCCGATGTTCTTCCAGATGAAAAACGCGATGTCATTACCGCCCTCCAAGGCGAAGGCAAAGTGGTCGCAATGGTCGGTGACGGAGTCAATGATGCTGCCGCTCTGGCTCAGGCGGGAACACATGGTCTCGGCATGGCAATGGGATCGGGAACCGACGTTGCCATTGAAGCGGCCGATATTACGCTTGTCGGCTCTGATCTGCGTTCAGCCGCGCAAGCAATTCGGATTTCGCGACAGACGCTGAAGATTATTAAACAGAATCTATTCTGGGCATTCGCCTACAATGTCGCAGCCATACCGCTGGCGATGCTGGGACTGCTTAACCCAATGATTGCTGGAGCTGCGATGGCGGCCTCGTCGGTTATGGTTGTCACCAACTCACTACGCTTGCGTTCGGCACAATAGCGCCTACCGACACGCCGTGATTTCGTATAGGACGCCCTCCCCAGCGCGTCCAATTTCTTGGAAGCCGCGGGAGGTGTCGACACCGTAAAATCCAGGTCGTATTTCACTGCGCATCGTCCGATAGTAGGCGGAATCGGGTTTGAAGTAAAAGTGGGTAATACCCGCATCGCGGATAGTCTCACACACCGCGGGATCTGCGTCGATGCTGTGGAAACTTCGAGCCAGTTCTCGAAGTTTCGGATCCTCATCAACAATCGACAGCTGCGGAAAAACAACCCGGCGATTCCCCATCGCCTGGAAATATACCGTTCCATTTGCGGGATCACCGAGGATGAGTGCGTCCTGGGGTAATAACTGCGCAGCCGAACGCATCAAGTTCAGTTCTGCCTCGGATGCCATTCCCGCAGGACCAAGATTGTGTGGATCGTACACGCTTTTCATGCCGAGAACTCGCGCATCGAGCGCCCCGATACCCGTCAGGAGAACGAATAAACACGCCAGCATGGTTGCATTCGCACTGATCAACCACTGTTTCCATCGTTCGCTACGCAACCACACTCGCCATGAGTTCCGCTCGGGTTGATCAACGTCGAAGCGTCGCCAGTTGGTTTCACCCACGCGCCACTGCGCAGCCGCCTCCCACGCGGTCTGCGGGTGTTCTGGAATAGTGACCGGATTACTCCAGCGCGCACGAATCCGATGCGCAATCTCACTCAATCCCGCCACCATGACAAGCACGAGCACGACCTGCATTATGGCCATCAGGCGACGAGGGTCCGAGTACCAGGGACCCACCAGAATTTTGGCTCCAAAATCCGGTGCGTACGCAAGAAATACGAGCGTCGCGAAAAGTCCCCACGTCCACGCGATCCACGACGCTCGTCGGGCGTGGATCGCGTCGCGCCCCGACCACAGACTCCACAAACCAATACCGGTCAGCAGGACAGTGGTGATGAGAGCAAGCGCGAAACCGGGTGATGCCGGTAGCGGTGGCAGCGGCGCAAACGGGTGAAAAAGCGCATCAAGCCACGAGGTTTTTCGCTGAAAGTTGGAGGTCGCTCGCGTCGTCGGATGCATAAAGACGGCAAGCACCACCGCGATTCCTACACCGGCTGCAATTCCCACACCCGCAACACGTCCCCAATTCCTGCTCTTCCACGACGCGCGCACTAGTCGCCAACCATTCGAGATGAGCATGACAAGACTGAGTGCACACACGTTGAAGAAACCAATGGGATGAACTCCCACAACGCCGATGCACCCCAGCACTATTACCGCCACCACACCGATCAGTGATACGACGCCGCCAAATCCATAGAGAGCGCGAATCAAACCCCGTCCACAGAGCATCAGTCCGGCAAGCAAGCCGGGTGTTAAAGCCATGGAGGTCGCATTGGGCCACTGCGCATACATGGAGATGAAGTCAGCGGGAAAAGCCAGCGTCAGTGCGGCAACGATGGCTGTGAGCTCCGTGCGTCCACGATCTCCCCAGGTGACCTGCGCGAGTCCAGCCATGCCAATAATCCACCAGATCACAAGGAGCACAGACGACAGATTGACGGTGGGAATAATGGTTGACGTATCGGCAAAAATCGCCACGAACCCGTGCCACAGACTCGGATAGAAAACTCCCTGTGCACTGGCTCCAAACATAGGTGACAGTGCCGTCAGTGGATTCGCGTCGTGTGTGGTGAGCACAGTCCACACGGCGTTGGCGTGAAATGCGGGATCCCACTGTTGCAAAGGATTATTGATGTCGATGGCCGTCATGGGTGCAAGAGCGAGGAAGCAGGCACTCCCGATAAAGGCGAGGATGCGCCAATCCATCCCCCACAGGCGTCGTCCGCGAGTTGCCGCGAGCGCAATGATTCCCACGATTGTCACGGCGAAAAGATATGTGCCGACAGTCGTGGCATCCCACCGTGCACCGATACTGACAGGTGATGTTGGGGAGAAGAGGAAGGCGCCGATGGTGAGGAAACCCCAGGTGACCGCGGGCGCTATTGCTAGTTGAATGAGAAGGCCGGGAGTGTGGAAATCTGATGAAGCGGGTGCCCACAGCCAGGTACGAGGCCTCATCCAGGCACGGTGGTGGAGACCGAAAAACGCGCCGACCCATACGAGGCCCGGTAGCCATCCTGCCACCAGCATGAGGGCCAGCCGGGGGCCGAGCTCTATCCAGGTCATCATCGCTCCACGCTATCGCTTGTCGGCGTCGGGTGATTCCTCTGCCATGGTGGCGTCGGCAATTTGATCCGCGACTTCAAAAGCCTTGCGAGCCCGTACCTTATGCATGATGAATTCAAAGACCATCGGCAAAATCGACACGAATACGATGAGGAGGATAATCACTGTCAGGTTATCGTGTATAAAAGTAACTCCGCCCAGCGCAGCTCCTAAAAGCGTAAGGCCGCTTCCCCATAGCAGTGCGCCCACTAGATTCCACAGGATAAAGCGCGTCCGGTTGTATCGCGCGATTCCAGCCGCGATAGGCACGAAGGTTCTGACAAATGGGACAAAACGCCCAATCACGAGAGAACGCCCGCCGTAACGGTTAAAGAAGTTCTCCGATTGCACGAGGTATTCCGTTTTCAAGATCCTCGCGTCATCTCTAAACAGTTTCCGCCCGAAACGTGCTCCAATCCAGTACCCAACTTGAGATCCAGCGAGGGCGCATATCGTAATAGTTAAGACAAGCACCCATAGGCTCAAACCGAGTTGCGAATGGAGTAGACCGGCGGAAAATACCAGGGAATCTCCGGGTAAAACCGGGAACAAGACCCCCGACTCAATAAAGACAATGGCCGCTACTCCCAGCAGCACCCACGGTCCCATTGCCAGGAGCAGAGACTCGGGATCTTTAAACCAACCGATAACTGTTTCTAACCAGGAAACAGTTAGCACCCAGGAGGGAGTTAACAGGTGTGTCAAGGCGTGTCCTTCCGAAGTGTTCTTTCGTTAGCCTACTGCTATGCGGTCTGTCGGCGCGCGCTGTGCTCAAATCCTCTTCAGTGCGTAAGCTTAAACTATGAGTGAGGAGCAGGTGCACACGCAAGCCCCGACACCTCTGTCGCGGCTTCCGCAACCGGTGTACGTCTCGGACCGTATTTCGCACCGCACCCACCGATCTGAAGATCTCGTCGACTTCGCACTCTCGGTGGCAGGAATCTTACTTGTCATGGTTCTGGGAGTATACGCTCATGGAACCACAACCGGCGTCACCGAGGATGTGCGTTCCGCATTCGGCGGTATCCTGCGTCAATTACTTCTATTGCCCATTACCCTACTGGAATCAATATTTGTCCTGGCTATACCGATTTCAGTGGTCGTGTCTCTGGCAATGCGCCGCCGTTTACGTTCCATAATCGAAGCCATCTTAGCCGGTGTAAGCGCCGCAATAGCGACCTCACTCATCATCTATCTCGTACCACACCTGCCAAGCGCACTCACCGCTCCCCTGACAATCACAACGAGTACGGGACTCATCGTCGTCATTGATCTGCTCATCGCGACTCTGGCCGCGTTCTTCACGGTGGCCGGCGAAGCAAGCCACATGCGATCGTTGCGCTACGGCTGGGCTTTTATTCTGATCCTCGCGATTCTCTACGTCCTTCGCGGTTCACTCACTCTTCCCGCGGGAATAGTTTCGATCCTGCTCGGTCGCATGATCGGTACAGCCGCGCGATATGCTTTCGGCTTTCGCGATGACCGTGCCGACGCCATCGACCTCGTCGATGGTCTGCTGCACATTGGTATTACTCCCCGACAGATTGTTCGCGCTGATATCGTCAGCGCAAAAGAACCACTGGACACCGTGTGCATTGTGGAAGACGCGGATACTCGCAGCGCCTGGGCCAGTCCTTTTCTTCCCCTGATGGCGGATGAAGAGGCGACCGACTCGGCTCCTTCGACAGACATACTCGTCGACACCCTACCGCCCCCGATCAGCGGCACCGACCGCCACTATGTCTG
>JAUNVE010000041.1 GCA_030537795.1 Actinomycetaceae bacterium | reverse complement strand
GGATTCGGAAGATTCAGCAGAGGCAGCCGATTCCGTTTCTTCCGCTGCCTTCGCAGCGGTTTTCTCGGCGTCGGCAACTACGGCTTTCTTTTCGACTTTTTCGGTTACAAGCGAGATGACGCACATGGGTGCGTTATCACCACGACGAGGTCCGATATTGACGATACGGGTGTAGCCGCCTTTACGCTCGGGGTCAATTTGCGGAGCGATTTCGTCGAACAGGATGTAGAGCACATCTTTGTCCTGAATCGTCTTGGCAACAGTGCGGCGAGCGTGAATATCACCGCGGCGAGCCTTCGTGATGAGCTTTTCAGCTAGCGGCTGCAGACGGCGTGCTTTCGCTACCGTCGTCTTGATCTGGCCGTGGACGAAAAGATCTTTCGCGAGGTTGGCAAGCATCAGCTTCTGGTGCGCTGGGCTTCCACCCAGGCGCGTGCCCTTCGTGGGTTGGGGCATGATAACTCCTAGAAAATAACGCGATGCGACTTATTCGTCGCTGAACTGAATGGATCCGGGCTGATCGGCTGCATTACCGGGCATGACGGCATCCTTCAGTGTCATACCAAGCTCAGCGAGCTTCTCCTTGATTTCCTCAATCGACTTCGATCCGAAGTTACGAATGTCGAGCAGATCGGCTTCCGAGTGCGCGACAAGTTCGCCAACCGTGAGGATACCGCGACGGCGAAGCGCGTTAAACGAACGCGACTGCAAACCGAGGTTATCAATCGGGAGGGCGAGGTCGGCAGCCAGCGTCTCATCCGTCGCCGAAGGACCAATTTCGATGCCTTCGGCTTCCGTGTTGAGCTCGCGTGCGAGACCGAATAGTTCGACAAGCGTCTTACCAGCGGACGCGAAAGCATCGCGCGGTAGAATCGCCGGCTTCGTTTCGACATCAACAATCAGTCGATCGAAGTCAGTACGCTGTTCCACACGAGTGGCTTCGACTTTATAGGTCACCTTCAGCACGGGACTGTAGATGGAGTCGATTGGAATCCGTGAGATTTCAGCGTTTGGATCCTTGTTCTGGACGGCGGACACGTAGCCGCGACCGCGTTCCACGGTGAGCTCAATCTCGAGCTTGCCTTTTTCCGACAGGGTCGCCAGATGAAGCTCGGGATTGTGAATTTCTACGCCAGCAGGAGGGGTAATGTCACCGGCGGTGACTACTCCCGTCCCGGCTTTGCGCAGATACATGACGACGGGTTCGTCGTTTTCAGAGGATAGGACAATATCCTTGATATTCAGGATGATTTCCGCCACGTCTTCTTTTACTCCGGGCACGGTTGAAAATTCGTGCTGGACGCCGTCAATACGGATCGAAGTAACGGCAGCCCCCGGAATTGAGGACAGGAGGGTACGACGCAGGGAGTTACCGAGCGTGTAGCCAAAACCAGGCTCGAGGGGCTCAAGTGTGAAGCGTGAGCGGTAATCGCTAACCTTCTCTTCTGTCAGAGTGGGTCGCTGTGCAATGAGCACGTCTTTGTTCCTTTCTTCCCAACATCCGATATATGATGTCGGGTTGCTTATCCAGCTCGTGCTGGAGCAGGTGTTCTCGTTGCCAACCGGGAGATCGGCAACTCGACGTGGAGACTACGAGGTCTCGTAATGACGCTCAGACGCGGCGGCGCTTGGGCGGCCGGCAACCGTTGTGGGGCTGAGGGGTGACATCCTGAATGGAGCCAACCTCAATGCCGGTAGCTTGGAGCGAACGAATCGCGGTTTCGCGGCCGGAGCCGGGTCCCTTGACGAATACGTCGACCTTTTTTACACCGAACTCCTGGGCACGGCGAGCAGCCGACTCGGCGGCAAGCTGTGCTGCGAACGGTGTGGACTTACGTGAGCCTTTGAAACCAACCTGACCGGAGGACGCCCAGGAAAGAACGGCGCCGGTCGGATCAGTGATTGACACGATCGTGTTATTGAACGTGGATTTAATGTAAGCGTGGCCGTGGGTAACTGTACGGCGGTCTTTGCGCCGCCCCTTGCGGGCCACCGATGAACGTGACTTAGTTGCAGCCATGAATTAATCTCCTGCGATCTGGTGAACCCGTGGGTTACTTCTTCTTACCTGCGACCGTACGCTTCGGGCCCTTGCGGGTACGAGCATTGGTCTTCGTACGCTGACCACGAACGGGCAGACCACGACGGTGGCGCAAGCCCTGGTAGCAGCCGATCTCAATCTTGCGTCGAATGTCCGCCTGGACTTCGCGGCGTAGGTCACCCTCCACCTTGAAGTTGGATTCAATGTAGTTACGCAGTTTGACGAGGTCATCTTCGGTGGCGTCTTTAACCCTCAGGTCCGGGGACACACCGGTGGCAGCCAGTGTTTGCGCTGCGCGTGTGCGGCCCACGCCGTAAATGTAGGTAAGCGCAATCTCCATCCGCTTTTCGCGGGGGAGGTCTACGCCGGCAATACGTGCCATGTTTCACTCCATAAAGTGTGGGAGGTGGTCACTTCATCTCCTGGGTATTCCCAGCCTCGGCCTCCTATCCGAGGGTCCCGCAAATACGGTCGATGAGGTGCTTATTGAGTTATGTGCGACGCCGTGGGTCTAGCGGCCCTGACGCTGCTTGTGTCGCGGGTTGTCACAGATGACCATGACTTTGCCGTGGCGACGAATCACCTTGCAGTTGTCACAGATCTTCTTGACACTCGGCTGTACCTTCATGGTGTTACCTCCGCCGTTGATTCGGCAGTGTTAGTGTCGATCACTTGTAGCGGTAGACGATGCGGCCTCGTGAAAGGTCGTACGGGCTGAGCTCGACGACTACGCGGTCCTCGGGAAGGATACGAATATAGTGCTGACGCATTTTTCCTGAAATATGCGCAAGTACGAGGTGCCCGTTTCCGAGCTCCACGCGGAACATTGCGTTGGGCAGAGCCTCAACAATGGTGCCTTCCATTTCAATGACGCCGTCTTTTTTCGCCATATCCTCCGTCTATCCCCTACAGTTGGTTAATGCCCGCGCGCTTCGCGAGGGCAGGGTCACTGCACGCACAGTTGTGTGTAGATAATGACCCGACTATCCACTGTATACAAATTGTAGGTCCCGAGGAAAGCCGAGGTCGGTGTTAAATCACTCACGGAGCAGGTGTGATGCCATAGGGCGCCAATCCCGCTTCGCCGCCGTCGGGTGCTGTGAGCACCCAAATTCCGCCCTCGGTCACGGCCACCGTATGTTCCCAATGCGCCGCCAGCGCCCCGTCCCTGGTCACCACTGTCCAATCGTCGTCAAGCACCTCGGTAGCGATATCGCCGTCCGTTAGCATCGGCTCGATAGCCAGCACCATGCCCGGTCGAATTTTTGGTTGCAAGCCGCGCACCGGATAGTTCAGAATTTCCGGTGGCTGGTGCATCGCGGTACCAATCCCATGACCGGTATATTCTTCTACGATTCCGGCCACCCAATCGTCCTCACGATACTTTTCCGTTACGGCTTCAACAGCTTCGCCAACACAGCTGATTCGTTTTGAGGTGGCGAGCGCGGCAATAGCCGCCCACATCGATTCTTCGGTAATGGCGTTCAGCCGGCGGGCGCGCTGGGAGCCTGCTTCGTCCCCGCCCACTATCATGGAAAAAGCCGCGTCCCCATGCCACTGTTGACCGGATCGGCGAATATATGCACCGCAGTCGAAGCTGACGAGGTCGCCCTCCCGCAAAGGCGTATCGTCGGGAATACCGTGTACCACTACATCATTAACCGAAATACATACCGTGGCTGGAAAACCGCCGTAGCCGAGGAAATTCGATTTCCCGCCGTGAGCACGAATAATTTGCGCGCTAACCTCATCGAGTTCTAGTGGAGTAACACCGGGCTGCGCCGCCTGCCGAAGCGCGCGATGAATATCGGCGACTATCAGTCCGGCATCGCGCATAAACGCGATTTGTTCAGTACTTTTGAGTTCGATACGGGTCATGAATCCTATGCGCTATCAGTGGGTGGGCCAGTCTGAGCCGGCAGTGTCTAGGAGTTATCGGGCGTATACAGATGATATTCGACCAGCACCTCGACGATACGTTGCCACACGTCATCAACCGTGCCCATGCCATCGACCTGAACCAACTTATCTTGATCCGCATAATAGGTCGCCATCGGTTCAGTCTGATCGTGATATACGCGCATACGATGACGAATAATGGGTTCGGTATCGTCCGAGCGCCCCTCTTGTTGCGCGCGATTGAGCAAGCGCTCAACCACTTCGTCCTCATCAGTGACAATTTCGATAACGAGATCAACCTCGCTATTTGACTTAGCGAGGAAGTCGCGCAGGTAGTGTGCTTGGTCAAGAGTTCTGGGGTAGCCATCGAGCAGGTAGCCTCGACGGGTATCAGGTGCGCCAAGACGCACGGTAATCATCGGGTTGGTCACGGTGTCAGGAACAAATTCCCCGGCATCCATGTATTCGCGTGCACGGCGCCCCAGTTCGGTTTCATCGGCCATATTTTGCCGAAAAATTGCGCCGGTAGAAATTGTGGGGATATCCAGCACCTGCGCGATATGTTTCGCCTGGGTGCCTTTTCCCGCTCCAGGTGCCCCGAGAATAATAATCACGGGTCCATGCGGATGAGCTTCAGCCATCACTGTAAGAATCCTTCGTAATGATGCCGCTGCAGCTGCGAGTTGATTTCCTTCACGGTCTGCAACCCCACGCCAACGATGATCAGAAGCGTCGTGCCCCCAAACGGCATCTGACCGGCTTGGAGTTGCAGTGGAATCATCGCCATTGATGGAAGTAGCGCGACTATGACGAGGTAAATCGCACCTGCTGTGGTTATCCGGTTAATCACATAACGGAGGAATTCCGCGGTCGGTCGGCCCGCCCTCTTACCGGGAATGAAACCGCCGTAGCGTTTCATATTATTGGCGACCTCATCGGGGTTGAAGGTAATCGACGTATAGAAGAACGCGAAGAACAGAATCAACAGACCGTTGAGGATCATATAGGGCCATGACGTCGCGTGGAAGTTCCGTTGTATCCACACTACCCAGGAATCCGTTGGCTGACCGAAGTTAGCGATCATTGGGCCGAGAGCGAGGATAGACGTTGAGAAGATCACCGGGATAACACCCGACATATTGATCTTCAAAGGAATATAGGTGGTCGAACCGCCCATCAAGCGGCGACCAACCATGCGCTTGGCATATTGAACGGGGATGCGGCGTTGTGCCTGCTCGATGAAAACCACTGCCATCGTAATGGCGAGAATGAGAAGCACGATCCAAAATACTTTGGACCATCCGCTTCCGCGTCCCACTTGGTACAGTTGCGCGGGAAGAGTCGCGGTGATTGACGTAAAGATGAGCAACGACATACCGTTGCCGATACCACGTTCGGTGATGAGTTCACCCAGCCACATAATGACGCCGGTGCCGGCGGTCATGACAAGCACCATCAGCCCAAAAGTCCAGGGAGAGTTATTGGGAATAATCGGTACGGCACATCCTGGGAAGAGTCGTCCCGAGGCTGCCAGTGAAATCATCGTCGAGGATTGAAGCACTCCGAGGAAGATCGTGAGATACCGCGTGTACTGCGTTAACTTAGCTTGCCCCGCCTGGCCTTCTTTGTGGAGGTCGTCAAAACGGGGAATAACTACGCGTAGCAGTTGCACGATAATTGACGCCGTAATGTAGGGCATAATTCCCAGCGCGAATACCGAAAGTTGCAAAAGAGCACCACCGGAGAACATATTCACTAAGTCCAGTAGCGATGTCTGCCCTTGTTGGGCGATACACTCCTGCACGTTGGGGGTGGATACTCCTGGCGTTGGGATGAAGGAACCCAGCCTAAACAGGCCCATAATCAGTAACGTGAACAGTAACTTGTTACGTAGATCCGGGGTGCGGAATGCCTGTGCGAATGCGCCGAGCAAGCGTCCTCCTAGAAAGTGCGTGTTGTGAATCTAATTAAACCCACATTATGAGAGTCAATACAAATGTTTGACAAAGGTAAATCACATGAGACAAAGGCGGCTCGACCCCGAAGAGATCGAGCCGCCTTCATTGTGCTAAATTTCTCGCTACCGTTTAGCGGGCGGCGATGGTTCCGCCGGCTGCAGTGATCTTCTCTTCAGCAGAAGCTGACCACTTATCAACAGTGATGTTGAACTTCTTGGTGACATCACCCTGACCGAGCACCTTGACGAGGTGGCGAGGCCGGACGGCCCCCTTCTCGACGAGGTCCTCAACGGTAACGTCTCCGCCTTCGGGGAACAGTTGTTCGAGTTTATCCAGGTTGACTACCTGGTACTCAACGCGGAACGGATTCTTAAAACCGCGTAGCTTCGGAAGGCGCATATGCAATGGCATCTGCCCGCCTTCGAAGCCCACGGGAACTTGGGACCGAGCCTTCGTTCCCTTGGTTCCACGACCAGCTGTTTTGCCCTTTGAGCCTTCACCGCGGCCAACGCGCTGCTTACGCTTTTTGGCACCCTGTGCAGGCTTGAGGTCGTGGAGTCGGAGAATCTCGTGTTCTTCTGCCATGGTTAGTCGACCTCCTCTACCTCTACCATGTGGCGAACGGCGCGGATCATGCCGCGCACGGCTGGGTTATCAGGACGGGTAACCGTCTGGCCGATTTTCCGCAGACCGAGGCTCTGCATGGTGTCTCGCTGTTTCTGCGGGCGTCCAATGTCGGATCGCTTACGCGTAATCTTCAGTTGTGCCATCACTTGCTCACCCCTGCCGCGGCAGCTTCATTTTCTGCCTGTTCAGCTTCGGCGCGCTCTTCAGCTTCGCCTTCCGCGCGCTGGCGCAACATGCTCGCCGGGGCAACTCGTTCAAGCGGTAGTCCGCGGCGGGCTGCCACAGCTTCAGGCTGTTCCAGCTGTTTCAGTGCCGTGACGGTGGCGCGAACAATATTGAGTGCATTGGCGGAGCCGAGTGACTTGGTGAGGACGTCGTGAATACCGGCGCATTCGAGGACGGCGCGCACGGGACCACCGGCGATTACACCGGTACCGGGCGCGGCCGGACGCAGGAGGACGATTCCAGCGGAATCTTCACCCTGGACCAGATGCGTAATGGTACGACCGATCATGGGAACACGGAAGAAGTTCTTCTTAGCTTCCTCCACGCCCTTGGCAATAGCCTGCGGAACTTCCTTGGCCTTGCCGTAGCCGACACCGACGGTGCCTTCACCGTCACCAACAACGACAAGTGCGGTGAAGCTGAAGCGACGACCACCCTTGACGACCTTGGAGACGCGGTTAATGCTAATGACGCGTTCGATGTACTGGTTCTTATCTTCGTTGCGACGATTGTCTCGGCGCTCGGACTGGCGCCCTGAACGGCGTTCGCGACGGTCGTCGTCGCGGCCTTCAGAGGTGCCCTGCCCGTTTCTGCTTCGCTGCGGTGCAGCCATCAGTGTGCTCTCTTCCTTCTCGTCGCTTCTACAGCTCGAGGCCGCCCTCGCGGGCGCCTTCCGCTACTGCGGCTACTCGGCCGTGGTATTTATTGCCACCGCGGTCGAAAACCACGGCGGTGATGCCGGCTTCCTTAGCACGTTCGGCAATCAGCTCGCCGACGCGGCGGGCTGCTTCAACCTTGGTGCTGGAGCCGTCGAACTCTGCTTCCATGGAGGAGGCAGATACGAGCGTGTGACCGATTTCGTCGTTGACAACCTGCGCAACCATGTGACGGTTAGAGCGGGTCACGACAAGACGGGGCCGCTGCGAAGTACCGTTGACGGACTTACGTACACGCTGGTGGCGGCGCTTACGAGCAACGAACTTGCCCTTGCCTTTAACGGAGTAACCCATTACTTACCAGCCTTTCCAACCTTGCGGCGTACCTGCTCGCCCGCATAGCGAATACCCTTACCCTTGTACGGTTCTGGCTTGCGGATCTTGCGGATCTTGGCTGCGGTTTCGCCCACCAGTTGCTTGTCGATGCCACTGACCGAGAACTTGGTCTGGCTTTCAACCGCGAAGTCGATGCCTTCCGGAGCTTTGACAAGCACGGGGTGTGAGAATCCGAGTGCAAACTCAAGATCTTTGCCCTTGGCGGTAACGCGGTAACCGGTGCCGACAATTTCGAGTGCCTTGGTGTATCCCTCGGTCACGCCGATAATCATATTTTCAATGAGTGAACGGGTGAGTCCGTGGCGGGCACGTGAATCGCGGTGATCATTCGGGCGTGATACGCGAATTTCGCCATCTTCGATTACGGCGGTAATCGGTGTGACGATGGTGTGTTCGAGCGTTCCCTTCGGCCCCTTTACGGTGACGTGAGAACCGTCGATGGTGACGTCAACACCATTGGGGATCGCGATGGGAGTTCTACCGATACGTGACATGGTGTTCCTCCCTACCAGATGTAGGCGAGGACTTCCCCACCTACTCCCCTGTTGGCTGCTTCGCGATCGGTCAGCAGACCGGAGGAGGTTGACAAAATTGCCACCCCTAGGCCGCCGCGAACACTCGGCAGGTTAGTTGACTTAGCGTATACGCGCAGACCGGGCTTGGACACGCGTTTGATGCCGGTAATGGCGCGTTCCCGGTTTGCTCCGTATTTGAGATCGAGAGTCAGCGTTTTACCCACGCGTGCCTCTTCGACTTTAGAGCCGGCAATGTAACCCTCTGTTTCGAGAATCTGGGCAATTGCGGCCTTGAGTTTTGAATGCGGCATCGACACTGATTCGTGATGTGCCGAGCTCGCATTACGCAGACGCGTCAGCATGTCTGCGATTGGATCAGTCATTGTCATCGGGGTTTCTCCCCTTCCTCATCGGGGTTTCCCTCACGCGTGTGTTGCGCCGGGACCTTCGATGTAGTCGTTACCAGCTGCTCTTTGTCACACCGGGCAACTCGCCAGCAAGGGCGAGTTCACGCAGGCAGACTCGGCACAATCCGAACTTGCGATAAACCGAACGCGGGCGACCGCAACGGTTACAACGCGTGTAGGCGCGCACCGCAAACTTTGGCTTGCGGGAGGCCTTAACTTTAAGGGACGTCTTCGCCATATGTCAGTTCTCCTTGAACGGGAAGCCGAGGCCGCGCAACAGGGCGCGTCCTTCTTCATCGGTTTTGGCTGACGTGACGATGGTGATGTCCATGCCACGAACACGGTCAATGGTATCTGGGTCAATCTCGTGGAACATCGACTGCTCGGTGAGACCGAACGTGTAGTTACCCTGACCATCGAACTGGTTGGGTGACATACCGCGGAAGTCACGGATTCGCGGGAGAGCCAGAGAGATCAGGCGATCCATAAATTCCCACATACGGTTACCACGAATGGTGACGTGTGCGCCGATGGGCTGGCCTTCGCGCAGTTTGAACTGGGCGATCGATTTACGTGCCTTCGAAACCGCGGGCTTTTGACCGGTGATTGCCGTGAGGTCGCGGATAGCGCCCTCCATTGCCTTTGAATCACGAGCAGCTTCTCCCACCCCCATGTTGACGACTACCTTGGTCAGGGTCGCAACTTCCATGGGATTGGCGTGGTTGAAGTCTTTTTCAAGCTTCGGCCGAATTTCATCGACGTACTGTTGCTTCAGACGTGGGGTCATGATCCGATCTCCTTTCCAGGTTCAAGACCGCGCTTAGTTCCGCCGCGAACGACGCGAATCGGATTGCGATTGATTCGCTTACCGTTTTCGTCGACATCGATGCGGAAGCCGACCCGCACACGTTTCTTCGTGTCGGGGTCGACCAGAGCGACCTTGGAGATATGGATCGGAGCTTCGATCATTTCGATGCCACCGGTGGTGGCACCTTGCGCAGACTGTCCCTGACGAACGTGGCGGGTCTTGAAGTTCACGCCCTCGACGAGCACTTTCTGCTCGGCTGGGTATACGCGAATGACGCGGCCCTGCTTGCCTTTGTCGCCTGGTTTGAGCGGCTCGAGCCCTTCGGCTTCGCGACGCTTATTACGCTTATCGATTTTCTTCTGGTCAGATGTGCGACCAGAAATGACCTCTACGAGGTCACCTTTCTTAATTTTCGCTGCCATCAGAGCACCTCCGGTGCGAGTGACACGATCTTCATGAATTTCTTTTCACGAAGCTCTCGGCCGACGGGGCCAAAGATGCGGGTACCGCGGGGCTCACCATCGTTTTTGAGGATGACGGCCGCGTTTTCGTCGAATCGGATGTATGAACCGTCTTGGCGGCGACGTTCCTTGCGGGTACGCACGATAACTGCCTTAACGATTTCACCCTTCTTGACGTTGCCGCCGGGGATAGCGTCTTTCACGGTTGCGACGATGGTATCGCCGACCCCCGCGTAGCGCCGACCCGAGCCACCGAGCACGCGAATGCAAAGAATTTCCTTTGCTCCCGTGTTGTCGGCAACCTTTAGTCGCGACTCCTGCTGGATCATTCGTTACTCCTGTCGTCGAGCTGGTTCTCTGCGCTCAGCAGAGCCTGGCCGAACGTATACGGACTTGACGCAACGGTAGTTGCGTTTGCACTTGGTTTCAGACTCGGGCACACCGGGTTTTATCCGTCGGTACCAGGTCTCTAAAACCGTAGAGGCCGAGTCTCAATCTGTATTCCGCTAGACGTGGTGGGTTAAGCCACTCAGTTTCCACTCACATGGGCACCTAGGTGCTACTGCTAGCGGCAGATATGAAACTGCAACTTGTCTAGCTTACGTCATTGAGCGATAGATTCAAAAGGCGAGGAGGTCCACGACTGCTGTGCGGTTGCTCACCCGTTCGGTATCGTAGGCGCGAAGTCTAGAAGCTGGTCGCGAGAAAAGAGTCCGACACGGCCGTCATGTGGTCAGGGCGATGATGGCGTCGGCGGTTCGGTGGTTCCCAGCGGTAAGTGCGCTGCGATTCCCGTCGATCTCAGCGCCATTCTCGTGCCCGCTACCGAACCGATGACAGGACTGATCATCGCCACTGCAAAAAGGAGTTTCCCCATCAGAGCCGTCTGCGAATAATCGTCAAACGGTGGATACCCTAGCCAGCCCACGACCGCCAGCGCCCCCAGAATGACCATGGTGCCCTGCGCAATGCTGTATACCGCGGGTGCTCGGTTGAGCACTATTGCCAGAAAGCTAATCAGCGCGAGGATCGGGATAGCAATGATTAATGCGGTGCCGATGGTTTCGAAATAGCGCGGACTATTGTCCATAATGGCGATGAGGTAAAAGACGGGCATAGCAAAATAACAGATCGGGGCAAGTATTGTCACGAAGGCAAATTTGGAAGACATGGGATACCTGTCTGCTGGATGGTGAGGGCGGGCCTTGACCCCGGCCTCGGATCACGACCCCAATCGCCCGGCCTCAACTACTCCGCACGATTAAGACCACACTATCTTGCGATCACAGGCCGTGTCACCACCTGTTAGGCATAAATGCTTACCATCTGGGGCAGAAGTTTTGCTGGCGGGCTGGCTACGGTTGCGAAAGAGGGTAAGTTTTCGGTGATGCTTTGCGCGCCATCGTGATACCGGCGACGGTGCCGATGACAGGACTAACTATCACCACTACGAATAAAACTGCCCACATGATTCGGTGTAGTTGCGCATTTTCATAAGGGAAAGATTCCAGCGCAGTAGGCAACGCAATGCTGGCGACAAGAGCGAATGCTCCTTGAATCACGCTGTAAATTACGGGGGCTCGGTTAAGCACCATGGCGAGGAAACTGATAAATGTGAGGGCCGGGATGGCGATAATCAGACTCACGTGGAGATAGTCGAAAAAATGCGAACTAGTTGATAGGGCCGCGAATAAATATACCGCCGGCACTGCCAGGTAGCACAGTGGAAGTGCCAGCGTGATGAAGGCGAGTTTTGATGACATCGGAAACCTGTCTACTCGATTACGAAGGTGGGGCTTCCAATCCGTTAGCGGATTATCTGCCCCCGGTCGCGCGCCGCTGTCGTCCAGATGGTTAAGAATACGATATCTCGGAGATGGTGACGGTGTCTTTAGACTGAGGACGGACCGCTGATGAGCTCTCCATTCGATAAACCAAATACTGCATCCGCAGTGTCAATTCCCGTATCGCGGTGGGTAATCTCAATGACGGTCGTATCACCGAGGGTCGCGCGAAGACGAGCGTGAATCTCTTCGTCTAGCGCGGGGTCAAGCTGAGAGCAGAATTCGTCAAGTACCAGCACGTCGGGAATGGTGAGGAGAGCGCGAGCCAGACATATCCGCTGACGCTGTCCTCCTGAGACCCCTGCGCCGCCCTCCGCAATCGGCTGGTCGAGTCCCGCATCGAAAGCGCGGACTTCGTCCGCAATACTGGCAAGTTCAAGTGCGCGCCACATATCGTCGTCGGTGGCATCCGGTTCCGCGAGGAGAAGATTCGAGCGGATTGTCCCGTGAAAAAGCGCGGAGTTCTGGGTGACGAAGTGAATACGGCTCCGCAATTCGTCAAGCGGGAAATCTCTCACGTCTGTGCCGCCGATTGTAATCATGCCAGCGGTGGGATCGTCATAGCGCAGAAGTAGGCGTGAGAGCGTCGATTTCCCGCACCCCGTATGTCCGGTGAGGCACACCCACTGCCCCGGTTCGATACGCAGGGAAACATTTTGAAGGGCCGGACGCTCGTGTCTTTCGGCATGCGAGTCACGATAGTGATAGCACACCTCGTGGAACTCGATAACCGGTGTCGCGGGCCACCGCTGCTTCCCGCCCGGGAGAGCCGGCCCGTGGGTAAGGCGGTAGACGCGTTCAGCAGCCGCAAATGATTCTTTGAGTCCTTCCGCGAACCCCTCGACGCCACGCACCATCTCCCAGCAGCGCGCACTCATGAGTGTCGCTGCCAGCACGGCGCCAATGAGAGTGGGATTGTGTTGCATCTGCGGATAGGCAATTACTGCGGGAGTAGCAATAGCAAGAAGTTGAGTTGCGCGCACCAGACCGCGCCGTACACCGTTAACGCGTGCCACCATCTTTTGGGATTCTGCGGCGCGCGAAGCGAGTCGATCGAGTTGTCTCAGCCGCTCTCTTTCTTGCCCGTATCCGACGACTTCTCGCATGCCCTGAATAGTATCGGTGACCGACTGAGCGATAACTGAACGGGTACCCATCGTGGAGGTCGTTGCTCGCCGTTCTCTTTTCATTCCCCACAGCGGCGCCACCACGGTGCCGATAAGTATCCACAGGACGAACAGCGTGGCTACACCGAGGCCGAGCATGCCCCAAAGCCACGCAAAAAGCACAAGCGGAACAGCAATGACCGAAACAAGCGGAGCGAAGGTGTGTGCAAAGAACACTTCGATCCGGTCGATGTCGCGGGTGAGCCGGGTGAGAAAATCTCCCGATTCATTGCGTGCCATCACACCGGGAGCCTGCGGCGCAAGATCGTGATACGCGTTTGAGCGCAAAAGTTCGAGGGCGTGGAACGCCACCCAATGACCGAGGAAGTGTTCGAGGTAGTGTGCTAACGCTTTGATCAGGGAACCGATGATAAGAACCCCGATAGTTATTCCCACGTACGCGGCGACCGCGTCGCCCTCCGCGATGATGCCAGCGACGCCGACAATTCGATAGGACGCCCATCCAAGCAGTGCCAGGCTCATTCCCTGGTCGACAATTCGGCACAGGGCCGAGCCGATAAGCGGCGCAAGTGTTGGACGCGTGATTCCGATGAGCCAGCGGGTCAACTCATTGCGTTTCATCGCTGCCTCCTAAGTCAATGACGCGGTCGAATCCGGCCGTTGATGAGTCGCGGTGCGTTGCCATGATCACGGTTAATTCACGACCGGTTTCTTCGATCGCACGCATGATGTGCAGTTCAGATGTTTTGTCGATATGCGAGGTGGGCTCGTCGAGGATGAGGATTGAACGCCCGGATAAGAATGCCCGTGCCAGTGCAAGGCGTTGCACTTGACCACCCGAAAGCATACCGCCGCGCTCCCCCACTTCGGTATCGAGTTCTTGGGGCAGCGCGCGAATATCCGCGTCAACGTGTGCGCGCCGGAGGGCGTCCCACATCTGTTCTTCGGAAGCGTGCGGGGCCCCCATACGGAGATTGTCTCTAACGGTGCCGGTAAACAACCATGAGTCTTGGGCAACGACCGCGCATCTGTGGCGACGATCGACCGGGGTATCATCTTCAGCCGTGAAAGTCCGATCACCAATAGTGAGGGTTCCAGACTGGAGCGATAGGTCGCCGTCAATGAGAGCAAGCAAAGTCGATTTCCCGGCTCCCGACCGGCCTTTGATTGCCACGTGTTCCCCCGCCTTAATGGTGAGGGTAACCGGGGCGAGATCACGGTTGCGACCCGCGGTGTAGGCATAGCCGACGTTGTCAGTTTCTATCGCGGGTGCAGCGGTGGCATCGGCGACCTCAGCGGTGTGAGGAATACGCGGCGATTGAGTAGCTTGCGCGATGACTCCGCCGATGCGGCGGTTGATGGCTCGTCCGGCCATTGCGATGTAGAAAAAACTGCCGACCATTTCCAACGGTTCGATCATGATGATTGTCATGGCGATGAGGGCGCCAGCTTGTCCGAGCGACATGTGTCCGTCGGCTAATCCCCATCCGGCAAGGAGGAAGGCACCGATGGACAATACGGTAGATACGACGAGGTCAATGACAAGGAGGAGCTGCTGGTTGCGTGCGAGGAGACGCATCGTCGCTTGTCGCTGCTGCTCGCCCATATCCGCCAACTGCACACCGATGCGCGTGGTCGCCCGTAGCAGCGCGAGCGTTTCCAACCCTTGAATCGCATCGAGGTATGCTGTGGCGACCTTCCCGCGTGCTTTTCGCGACTTTGACCCGACGTCCCGGTGAGTATCAGAGAACCACTTGATGACCCATACGCCCAGGATCACTCCAACCATGAGGAGGAGAGCCGCCACCGGGTCGATGAATAAGGCAATGAGTGCGAGAATAACGATCGGATTTGCACTTGCCGCCGCCAGATCATGAGTGAATCCGCCCGTGTAGCGAGCCACGCGCTCCACCCCGTCGGTCGCGAGGGAAACGAAATCGCCCGCACGCCCGCGCCTGATTGTCGCTGGGCCTCGGCGCAACAGCGCGGTAACTAACGCATGACGAAGCGGAGCTTCATGTTGACTGGTCGCTGTAATTTGTCGGGTGCGGTGTACGGCCTCGGCGATTCCTCCCACGACGATGGTCAGGACGATTCCGAGAATGACTGTGTACGAGAGAGTCTCATGCTCAAGGGCAGCATCGAAGAGCCGGCCGATAAGCAGAATGAGCACTCCCGCGCTTCCGGCGGACAGCGCGCCGCCGAGCGCTGGGAGTAGGGTGCTGCGCGTCCCAGAACGTTGTGGATGCCGCGTGGGGCGTTCGACCATTATTCCCTTTCATTGAGCAACGACATCGAGTAAGGGTACCCTCAGAATAACTTACGTTCGATCCGCTTCATAAGGGTTGTTCATTCCATTGAGTCTGGCCGAGTAGCACGTTTGCCCTACGATGAGCTTCGTGTCGCAATGAAGCCATTTGTGGGCTCTCCCGAGTAGCACCCCTTTCCCTGGCAGGGCCTCGCCGGACTGAAATTACTGTGGGGGCCGGCACCTTCCGGGACCGGCCCCCACAGTTTGAGAATTTCTGGCTACTTCGCCTTTTCAATCACTTCGACGACGCGCCAGCGCTTGGTCTTCGACAGCGGACGAGTTTCCATAATGCGAACGAGGTCGCCTTCACGGATTTCATTATTCTCGTCGTGAGCCTTGACCTTCTTCTTTTTGGTCATCACTTTCCCGTATAGGGGGTGCTTGACGCGGTCTTCCAGCTCGACGACAACAGTTTTGTCCATCTTGTCGCTGACTACATATCCACGGCGAACCTTGCGTTCACCGCGAACTGCCTGCGTGGTAGATTCGCTCACTTAGGTTCACTCCTCATTCGGGGCGGTGCGAATGCCGAGCTCTCGCTCACGCGCCACCGTGTATATACGTGCGATATTCCCGCGAACGGTTTTCATGCGTCCGTGGTCCTCAAGCTGACCGAGAGCCTTGGAGAAACGGAGGTTGAACAGTTCAGCCTTCGCTTTTTCCAGTTCCTGCGTGAGCTGCGCATTGTCCATTTCGTCCAGTGCGGCGGTTGTCAGACCTTTGTTGTCTGCCATTAGTTCTCACCACCCTCTCGAACGATGAAGCGGGTTTTGATTGGTAGTTTATGCTGGGCGCGGCGAAGCGCCTCGCGTGCGACGTCTTCGGAGACGCCGGCAAGTTCAAACATGACGCGACCGGGTTTGACGTTGGCGATCCAGAATTCTGGGGCACCCTTACCGGCACCCATACGGGTTTCCGCCGGCTTTTTCGTCAACGCATGGTCGGGGAAAATGTTGATCCACACTTTACCGCCACGCTTGATATAACGAGTCATTGCGATACGAGCGGCCTCAATCTGGCGGTTGGTAATGTAGGCGTGCTCCAGAGCCTGGATGCCATAGTCACCAAACGCAATTTCGGTGCCACCCTTGGCCATACCACTGCGGGTAGGGCGGTGGGGCTTGCGGTACTTCGTCCGCCTGGGGATAAGCACGGCTT
>JAUNVE010000075.1 GCA_030537795.1 Actinomycetaceae bacterium | reverse complement strand
GTATCGAAGGCAAGGAATACATCATGCACGACGGCGACGTGGTGGAGTTCCGCTTCAACGTCTGACCTTGCCATCAGCATTAAGCCGCCCCGGTCGCTCTGTCGGCCGGGCGGTGTGAATGAGGCAACCACTCGCGGTTGCGGCTGCAGGTGTAGTTGAAGACCGCGAATCGATTGCCATATTGGCTTTTATTACTGGGTAAAATAACGTGATTGTTACCGAAATAGTGAAGGCACCGCCCTGAGGGATCAGGTAGCGTCCTCCCGGTACGAGTACACATCAGATTTGACGAATTGGGGTTTGGTTTGCGTGAGTGAAACTGTGACGATTGACTACACAACGTGGGATTGGCTCCCAATGGCTGCAATTGAGATGGAATCATACATTGTCAGGCTCTTGGAAGAGTCTGGAATCAGACCGCACGACGTTTCAGCCCGGGCCAAGTCGATCGCATCGTTCCAACGAAAGCAGCATTCCAAGAGGTATGCCGATCCCGTGAAACAAGTAACCGACATAGTTGCGATTCGAATAATCACGTACTCAAATACAGATCGCAAACGAACACGCGACCTGATTCGTGGTCGATTCGTTGTCAAAGAGGGTGAAGATAGAAATCCCGGGGATGACAAGCCGGGTCGCCTTCGCGGATACGACTGTCTGCATATCGTCGTTTCGGATGAGGATCCTGGAACTGAAACAGACTGGTTGGTATCCGGAGGAAAACTGGCTAGATATTTCAAAGAGTTCGGTGGGCTAGAGATCCAGATCAGAACGGTTGCTGGTCACGCTTGGGCTGAGTTTGAGCATTCCAGAAGATACAAAGGCGCCCAGTACCAAGCTATCAATGATCAGGACCAAGAAACTATTGATCAGCTCTTCGGGGCGGCCTCTGATGCCAGGCGGGCACTCGATGAAACGTTCGTTGCTATCGACCGTATCTTGGCGCGTCCGTCGGTAGACAATAAGCAGGAATTCATCGGGGAAGAACTTAAGATAGACGACACCGCTGCCAACGGCGGATCGCCACTTGACCATTCTTCTTTGGTCGCTCTATTGGCGAGTCGGTTTCCGGACGCTGGAGAATCCAGTGAGAGGGGAATCGCTTTCGGGCTGGAATTAGCTCGGTCTTGCGGTCTGGAAACGGTTGAATCCCTCTATGCAGCTCTTGAGGCTGTGGAAAGTGACCAGGTTCTGGCGCTTATGGATGCCAGTGGTCCAGTCACAAGGGTGCGGCGACTTGATGATGAACTTCTTGCGCGGTTCGAAGAAGACTACATCGGCCTCACCGGTACGGTGGGTTCCGTGAGTACTCGGGCCCAACAGTTGGAGTGGCGTTTTGATCGTCTTCGAGGGAAGGCGCGCTACAAGGCCTACTTCATTCATGGGAGCGACCGTCCGGCGGACCTAGAGACGGGTCCTCACGTGGCCACACGAACAGTGCGTGCACTCGCTCGTCTGGTTGCTCGGAAGAGTGGGATTGAAGCAGTGCTAATTTCGGACGCGATCAGCCGCGCCGACGATTTGCCTAAGGGTGCGCGGGCCAAGGAAGTTCCTCTCAGTTCGGGGGAATCGATCTGGGTGATCACGAACCTAAACCGCGACTACTCGGAATCTCTCATGAAACAAATTCTGCGTCGAGTTCCGGAACTTAAAGTCCACGTCGTGCGAGATGACATAGTCGTGGCTGGCACAGCGGAATAGTATTTGCCGAGCGGTAGGCAGTTGCGTGATTGACTTCGCAGCAAATAGAGGTATCACCGTCCGGATAGTTGGGATGGTGTGTCGGCCAAGATTGTGTCGGAAGAATTTGACCAGCTCTGACTGCTTGGGATTCCGAGGTGCTTGCGATTGTCGGTTGCAGACGCGACGCTTCTTTACTTCGCCGAAGGTGGGCAACCGTGTTGCGCACCTTTAGGGAGCACAGTTCTAGGCTTTAGCCATAGCCCGCGCATGCAGCGTGATCTTAAGGCTCAAATCATGGGTTGGGATGTGCGGAGACGACGTGGTGGAGTGCCGCTTCAGCGACTGATATATATAACGGTCTGAACCCGTACCGTAGCAGCGGAGAACCCGGCGCGTCTCACCCTCTGCCGGGGGTTGGAACTTTCCGCTGATCTAATGGATGGTTAACAAGAAGATCAATCTCAGATTCGTTCGATACTGATAAAGGAGCATTCACCATGAGTTTTTCTGTCTATCTTTCCGGTGAGATTCACACCGACTGGCGTGACGAGATCCAGCGCGGT
>JAUNVE010000074.1 GCA_030537795.1 Actinomycetaceae bacterium | reverse complement strand
AACCCGCGACCCTCACCTTGGCAAGGTGATGCTCTACCAACTGAGCCACATCCGCCGAAGTTAATGCACCTCTTCACTACTGTCGCGTTTGAAGTGCAAGAAGCACTTTACGCGAGTTTCTCGATCGACGCAAAATAGTCTCTACTTATTTTGCGGGTTCTTAGATGCGCGTATTCGACACGTATTCACCGGCACCGGTTTGCGAGTTCTGTGGATCAATCACACGCTCAAGCGGGATTTCGTGAGCACCCGGGCGTGCCGCCAAGAGTGCCCACAGAATGCACGCTAAATCGATTATCTCCTGCATGAAAGCGCCGACTACGGCAGGCATGACACCGGTGGCCCCGATCAACATGAGGATGATCGATAGTCCGACACCGATGCCAATAGCCTGTATGGCGACTGTCATGGTGCGCTTACCGACCGCGATTGAGCGCGCAGCGCGATAGATATCGTCAAGCATAATCACCACGTCAGCGGATTCCGATGCCGCCGATGAGCCGCGTGCTCCCATGGCTATTCCCACATCCGCGGTTGCCAGCACCGGGGCATCGTTCACACCGTCACCAATCGCGGCAACCGGGTGCTCAGTATGGCCAATAGCGTCCACTTTCTGCCCGGGAAGCAGAGAGTGTGAGATCTCAGTAATACCAACGCGTTGCCCAATGGCATTAGCAGTGGCTGGTCCGTCGCCGGTAATCATCATGACATGTTCGATTCCCATATCGCGCATTGATGCCACCGTTGCCGCCGCATCGTGGCGCAGGGTGTCTTCCATGATGAGAGCACCTATCCACCGACCATTTCGAGCCACATGGATGAGGATTTGACCAGCTTCGGCGTCGAGGCCGTGGTCGGCAATATTCAACCACCGGCTGTTTCCTACCTGAACAGTTTGTCCGTTGACAATACCGGTGACGCCTCGTCCCGATTCTTCAGTCGCTTCAGTAGCAGTTGGAATATCGATAGCGCGCGAATGTGCAGCCGATACCACGGCTGCTGCAAGTGGGTGAGCAGAAAACACTTCAATCGCCGCAGCGGTTTGGAGAAGCTCACGTTCACTGATATCTCCCGCCGTTTTCATTCCCACTAATTCGGGATGTCCCACGGTTAGTGTGCCGGTCTTATCCATTGCCACAGTGCGGATGCGGGATAGTTTTTCCAAGGTCCCCGAATCCTTAATGATAATGCCCTCTTTCGCTGCGCGGTTCATACCTGCCAGGAATGCCACCGGCGCGGCAAGCAAAAGCGGACAGGGGGTAGCCACGACGAGCACCTGCGCAAGACGCACGGGATCTCCAGAAATCCACCATGCGAGCCCGGCGACGACGAAGGCCACGAGAGTGAAAGGAACAGCAACTCGATCAGCTAAACGCACGACCGGTGCCTGCGATTGCTGCGCCTGTTTCACGAGCGAAATAATCTGCTGATACTGCGATTGCTCGGCGGTTGCACGAGCTTCAATGACGATTGCGTTAGCTCCATTAAGACCGCCTGAGAACAGTTCGTCTCCCCGACTGTGCTCGACAGGTAGTGGTTCGCCTGTCAGAGAGGACTCTTCGGTCGTGGCATGTTCAGATGCAAGAACCCCATCCACGGGCACGACCTCACCGGGGCGCACGACCAGGCGATCACCCACCTGTACGTGTTCAATATCGACGTCGGTGATGCCACCGTCCGCATCCACTATGTGGGCCGTCGTCGGTGCCCCCTCAAGCAATCCTGTGAGCTGGGAGCGTGCGCGCTGCGCTGCGTAGTCTTCCAGGGATTCACCGCCGGAAAGCATAAGACACACAATCAGTGCCGCCCAGTATTCGCCGACAAACACGGTTGACACGATGGCGGTGATGGCGAGCAAATCAACGCCCCACGCGCCGCCCATGATGTCTTTGACCATGTCCCACGACAGGATTAATGCCATTACGAGGGCAAAGGCTGAGACGTACCAGTGGACCCATGCCACGTCAGCAACATACAGTGCGAAAGCGCTTACACCAACAAAAAGCGTAGCCGCTAATTCTGGATATTTGCGGAAGAATTCTAAAACACTCGACATATCTACATCATGCGGTGAAATAAAACTATTTTCTAGCATGAAAAGGCTTGCCTAAGACGCATTTACGCAGGTTACAAGCTTTTCCTTAATATGTTTTCTAATGAGAATTAATATACTTTTTGCGACGTTAGGTAATGCTAAACACACCGCAGTTTTTAAGGCAGTTGAATATTTTATGCCAGCCTTACCTTGCTTAAGGAACAAAAAACCCGGCCGAAGCCGGGTTGGTGGTGGGCGATACTGGGATCGAACCAGTGACCTCTTCCGTGTCAGGGAAGCGCG
>JAUNVE010000006.1 GCA_030537795.1 Actinomycetaceae bacterium | reverse complement strand
ACCCACAACAAGCCGGGTTTGAGCCGACCGCCTCTGCCAGTTGGGCTATCGGGGCAAATGAGCGACAGATTTCCGCCGCGCATCGTCTGCAACTAGAATAGGTGATAGTTACCCTCCATACAAAAATTAGGATGAACCAATGAGTGAAAATGAGAAGACCGCACGCCGGGTATTGGTGGCGGAAGATGAAGCGCTGATTCGCCTCGACATCGTTGAAACTCTTAAGGGTGCCGGGTTTGACGTTGTCGCAGAAGTAGATAACGGTGAAGCGGCAGTTGAAAAAGCACTGGAACTTGAACCCGATTTGTGTGTAATGGATGTAAAGATGCCGAAGATGGATGGCATCACTGCATCTGAGAAGATTCTGAAAGAACTATCTTGCGCTGTTGTTATGCTGACGGCGTTTTCACAAACAGAACTGGTTGAGCGTGCGCGTGACGCAGGCGCTATGGCGTATGTGGTTAAGCCGTTTTCACCCTCCGACCTCTTACCAGCAGTTGAAATCGCGCTGTCACGCCAGTCTGAGATCCTCGCGATGGAGGACGAAATCGCGGATCTGACCGAACGTTTTGAAACCCGCAAACTCGTTGACCGTGCCAAGGGGCTGCTGATGACACGGATGGGAATGGCTGAGCCCGACGCCTTCCGCTGGATCCAAAAAACCTCCATGGATCGCCGGCTTTCCATGCGTGAAGTAGCGGAGGCCGTGATCGACCAGGTGGACGAAAAGTAGCGGCAGCTACCGCGGGTTGATGAGCAGGTTGGTCACGCGACCAGTTGCCACCAGCCGTTTCTGATCGTCATATATTTCCACGCGATGGACAACGCGGGAGTTTCCCACGTATTCGGGTGAAGCATGGGCATAGACATATCCTTCTTTCACAGCGCGCAAGTGAGAAATGGATAAATCTGTGCCTACCGCCACCCGTTCGGTTGCGACCGGAGAAGTCGACTGCGCATACTCGTTGGCGGCTAGTGATGCCACCGTTTCGGCAAGCGCCGCACTCGCACCGCCGTGCAGATATCCGTAAACCTGCGTATTACCAGCCACCGGCATTGACACCGTGGCAGTCACTTCCGTGGCACAAATCGTTTCAACGCGCATGGCCATGCGGTGCATAAGGGTGTCGGTAGAAAAATCACTCATAACTGTATGGTTTCACGTTTGAGACGAACACAGAGCCAACACAGCCGTGTCTCAAGCAGATGTGCAAAGCACAGAATCAATCTAGGGTGAGTAGTGTGAGTAACAAAAGACTTCTTGTACTTGATGGCCATTCCATGGCTTTTCGCGCGTTCTACGCCCTGCCGGTAGAGAACTTTTCGACCTCTACCGGTCAATCCACCAATGCCGTGTACGGCTTTATCACCATGCTCATCAAAATGATTGAAGAGCATCAACCCACTCACATCGCGGCGGCATTTGATGCCTCGCGACACTCATTTCGTACCGAAGAATATCCCGAATACAAAGCGGGGAGAGAAGAAACACCCGAAGAATTTAAAGGCCAGGTGCCGCTCATTAAGCAGGTCCTAGCCGCGATGGGCATTACCACTATCACCGAAGAGGGATTTGAAGCTGATGACGTCCTCGCTACTCTCGCCCGAGAGGGAGAAGAGAATAATATGGATGTCCTGCTCGCCTCGGGTGATCGCGATACCTTCCAATTAATTACCGACCGCGTCAACGTCCTCTACCCGGGTCGCACACCAGCCGATTTGCGACAAATGGATGCGGACGCAGTCGAAGAACGCTACGGCGTGAGGCCTGAAAGATACCCCCACTTGGCCGCCCTCACCGGCGAAAAGGCGGATAATCTGCCCGGTGTGCCGGGAGTAGGGGAAAAGACCGCTGCCCAATGGATTGCCAAATATGACGGTTTGGAGGGCGTACTTGCTAACGCGGACAAGATCGGCGGTAAAAGAGGCGAAGCGCTCCGCGAACATATTGAGGACGTTAAGCGCAATCGCAAACTCAATGAACTGCTCAGCTCGGTGCCGTTAGACGTGGAGGTCGACGAACTGGAGCGCGTCGTTATTGACAGAAACGCACTGGAAGAACTGTTTGACACCCTCGAGTTCAACACCTTGCGTCAACGGGTATATCGCATCGACGTGGGGGAACACGAAGAACCCGAAACCGTCTCAGAAGTTAAATCGACAACCCCGGCGGACCAGCCGTTGACAGAATGGCTCGCACACCGCGAAGAACCCATCGGCGTGACATGTACACTGGCAGGTTCTGATATCGATCTCATCATCCTGTATGCGCCGGGACACGCTTTCATTATCGACCCGCGAGACCTGGGGGCCGAGGATGAAAGAGAGCTCGATTTCTTCCTCCGGAATTCCGATAGGCTCGTTATCCATAATGCCAAGGCCACTCGTCATGTTCTGGCAGCGCGCGGCATCGGATTGGCCCAACCCCAATTCGACACTGAGCTGGCAGCGTACCTGTGCCGGCCGGATCAGCGGGACTTCTCTGTAGCCGCGCTGGCGCGGCGTTACCTCGACCGTAGTGTTGAAACAGAAGAATCGGGGGGACAGTTAGCGCTGATTGTGGACAACAGCGTTGCGATTGCGACAGCGCAGGCGCAATACGACCTGGTAACTCCGCTACGAAAAGAGCTGGAAAGCCGCGGAGCTCTCGATCTGCTGACCGAGCTAGAGATACCGGTGCAGACTGAACTGTGGGCCATGGAACATGCCGGCATAGCGGCGGATATGGATGTTCTGGAACAACTGTCGCGGGAGTTGGGGGACGCCACCGAAGCCGCGAAGCAGGCCGCCTACGAGGTCATCGGCCACGAAGTCAACCTATCGAGTCCAAAGCAACTCCAACAGGTGCTGTTTGACGAGCTCGACATGCCGAAAACTCGGCGCACCAAAACCGGATATACCACCAATGCTGAGGCTCTGACCGATCTGCTGGCGAAAACAGGGCACCCCTTCCTGCAACACTTACTTGACCACCGCGACAAGATTAAAATGCGGCAAACGGTGGACGGTTTGATTAAATCAGTGGCAGCGGATGGTCGCATCCACACCACCTTTAATCAAACAATTACCGCCACTGGTCGACTGTCCTCGGTTGATCCGAACTTGCAGAATATCCCCGCCCGCACGACCGAAGGGCTACGAGTGCGCGAAGCCTTCGTGGCTGGTGACGGCTTCGATAACATTCTGACTGCCGACTATTCTCAGATCGAAATGCGCATTATGGCGCATATGTCTGAAGACGACGCTCTCATTGAGGCTTTTAAGTCGGGGGAAGACCTGCATACAACGATGGCCGCCATGGTGTTTCACGTACCGGTGGAAGAAGTAGATTCACAACTGAGAGGACGCATTAAGGCCACCTCATATGGCCTGGCTTACGGCCTATCTTCATATGGCCTTTCTCAACAACTGGGCATTCCAGTCCCAGAAGCACGAACGTTGCGGGATCGTTACTTTGAGAGATTCGGGGGAGTGCAACACTTCCTGGCACATGTTGTAGAGGAAGCGCGCCACACCGGATATACCGAGACACTGATGGGACGCCGTCGTTACCTCCCCGATCTCAACTCAACCAATAGGCAGCGCCGTGCTATGGCGGAGAGGGCGGCCCTTAATGCCCCCATCCAAGGCTCGGCGGCAGACATTATTAAGGTCGCCATGGTTGATGTTGCGCAGAAACTAAGGGAAGAAGGCTTACAATCACGAATTCTTTTGCAGGTCCATGACGAACTTGTTCTCGAAATTACCGACGACGAAGAAGAGCGTGTTCGAGGCGTAGTTGAGCAAGCCATGGCCTCAGCCGCGGAACTTGATGTTCCCCTGGACGTGTCGATGGGAGTAGGTAAATCCTGGCGCGCAGCAGCGCATGACTAAAAATGCGACTAATCTAACCCTCGTTTGTCATGATTCTGTTACCTAACAATGAGCAAAACACTGATAGCATGGCTCTCGGTGTGCTCTGTTTTCAGTAAGAAACATGTGTGACGAGCTGTGAACATGCACGCCACACATATTGTCCATATTCATCACTACTATTTCCATATTCGGGGAACACAACTTTATGACCACCTCTACGCCCCAGCAGCCCGAGCAGGTTGCCGTCAACGACATCGGTTCGGAAGACGAACTTCTCGCCGCAATCGACGAGACCATCAAATACTTCAAAGAAGGCGACATTGTTGAAGGTTCCGTCGTCAAGGTAGACCGCGACGAGGTTCTGCTCGACATCGGTTACAAGACCGAAGGCGTGATTCTCTCACGTGAACTTTCCATCAAGCACGACATTGACCCCGAAGAGGTTGTCAACGTCGGCGACACCATCGAAGCACTCGTGCTGCAGATGGAAGATAAAGAAGGCCGCCTCCTTCTTTCCAAGAAGCGCGCCCAGTACGAACGTGCCTGGGGCACCATTGAAAAGGTTAAGGAGGAAGACGGCGTCGTTACCGGCACCGTCATCGAGGTCGTCAAGGGCGGCCTCATCCTCGATATTGGACTGCGTGGCTTCCTGCCCGCATCACTCGTCGAGATGCGCCGCGTGCGCGACCTCCAGCCCTATATCGGCCGCGAACTTGAAGCCAAGATTATTGAGCTGGATAAGAACCGCAACAACGTCGTTCTGTCCCGTCGTTCTTGGCTGGAGCAAACCCAGTCCGAGGTGCGCACCAACTTCCTACACACTCTTCAGAAGGGACAGGTGCGTTCCGGCGTTGTCTCTTCGATCGTCAACTTCGGCGCATTCGTCGACCTTGGTGGCGTAGACGGCCTCGTCCACGTGTCCGAGCTTTCGTGGAAGCATATCGACCACCCGTCAGAGGTTGTCGAGGTCGGTGACGAAGTCACTGTCGAGGTACTCGATGTCGATATGAGTCGCGAACGTGTGTCACTGTCTCTCAAGGCAACTCAGGAAGATCCGTGGCAGGCATTCGCCCGCACCCACGCCATCGGCCAGGTTGTGCCAGGTAAGGTAACCAAGCTCGTTCCTTTCGGCGCATTCGTTCGCGTGGAAGATGGCATCGAAGGCCTCGTTCACATTTCCGAACTCGCCCAGCGTCACATCGAAGCCCCCGAACAGGTCGTCAAGGTCAACGACGAGGTATTCGTCAAGATCATCGACATTGATCTTGAGCGCCGCCGCATTTCGCTGTCGCTCAAGCAGGCGAATGAGGGCGTTGACCCTGTATCCGAGGATTTCGATCCATCGCTGTACGGCATGGCTGCCGAATACGACGAAAACGGCAACTACAAGTACCCCGAAGGCTTCGATCCCGAAACCCAGGAATGGATGGAAGGCTACGAAGAACAGCGCGATGCCTGGGAGCGCCAGTACGCCGAAGCTCAGGCCCGCTGGGAAGCCCACAAGGCTCAGGTTGCTCGCGCAATGGAAGAAGACACCGAGAGCGAGCCTTCCATTGAAGACACCGCATCCTACTCAACTCCGGTTGAATCATCCGGAACCTTGGCATCTGACGAAGCGCTAGCTGCACTTCGGGAGAAGCTGACGAATAACTAACCAACTGTTAGTCTGAGTGGCCAGGTGGAAACACCTGGCCACTTGTGTTGAGAAGGGAAAACCTGCGATGGACGTTCGTATTGGACAAACGCGTATCACAGGTGATGTCCGGTCGCTGTGGCGCAAAGCAAATGCGCGCCAAGCTAAAAGTGGGAAGGCGGGGGAGCCATCGCTTTTACTTGGCTTAACAGGTGGAATCGGTGCGGGTAAATCCACCGTCTCTGAAGTGTTGGGGAAATGCGGATGCGTCGTTGCCGACGGCGACGTCATCGCTCGAGCAATTGTAGAACCCGGCACCGCGGCGCTGCGTGAAATCCATGTGAGATTTGGGTCTAGTGTTATCAACGATGGCGCCCTCAATCGTTCTGAACTTGCGCGCATAGTATTTTCCGACCCGCAAGCTCTTGCCGACCTCAATGCCATTACTCATCCGCGCATCCGTGCGCGTGCAAATCAAATACTCGCAACCGCTGCGCCTGGTGGCATAGGTATTTACGATGCAGCGGTGCTGTTGGAAGCGGGAATGTCATCGATGGTTGACGGCATTATTGTGGTAACAGCACCGTGTGGGCGTCGTCTCAGCCGTCTAGTTGAACGCGGAATGACAAAAGACCAAGCGCAAGAACGCATGGCAAACCAAATGAGCGATGCCGAACGGCTGACGCACGCAGATATTCACGTTGATAATAGCGGAACCATTCACGAACTGAGGAACAGCACAGTACTCATGTACGAGGCGCTTGTGCACGCATCTCCTTCGACCTGACGGTGTAACTTCTGCCGAGTGGAGTGCGTCGAATCAGAGACGTCCTCCCATGTGCTCCTGAGTGTGAGAGTCTTCTATTGGTTTTCCGCCATCGCGTAAATCTTTCGCAAATGAGTGTTCCATCTGTGATTTCAGCGTGCTAGAATCTAACCAATTTAGGTAAGGCTCGTCTTGTCTAAATGGTGTACGTGAATGAATCCGGAGGAAACATGCCATCTACTGCCGTAGAAACCAGTTGTGTGATAACCGATCTGCTGAATGATCTACCGATTGCAAAAGCAGCTACAACCTCGCGAGTTGTTGTGAATAATGATGTACTGCGCCACGTGGTGTTTAGTTTTGACACCGGTCAGGTGCTGACTGAACACGCATCTGCACGGGCGGTTATCGTTCAACTTCTCACCGGCAAAATGAATTTTTCACTCAGTGGTGAAGATCATGTACTCGAAGCCGGAGATGTCATCTACCTAGCTCCCGGTGAGCGCCACGCCCTCGAGGCTTTAGAGCCTTGCTACATGGCATTGACGCTTGTGGACGTCTCGCACCGACAAGCAGAGGAAATTTCCCAATAGAAAACAATAGTTATGAATGATATCCACCCACCCTCACCACGTGGGCAACGCTCGGGCCCGGAAGAAAAGCGTCTGCAAGGACATTGGCTACTTGCGAAAATGGGTAAGAAAGTTCTTCGTCCCGGTGGACTGGAGCTGACCCAGCGCCTTATAGCTCACGCAAACCCTACGGCGCGAGACAGGATCGTCGAGTTCGGCCCCGGAGTCGGAAAGACGGCGGACATACTTCTTGCCTCGCATCCGGAGTCCTACATCGGTATCGATCCCAATGAGGAGGGCGAAGAACAGCTCCTCAACATTCTTAAGAACCACAGCCAAGCAAAGCTGGTTCACGCAAATGCAAAAAATACCACGCTGACGAAGCACTCGTGCGATCTCGTGGTCGGCGAAGCCATGTTGACGATGCATTCAAATGAAGAAAAACTTGAGATCATGTCAGAAGCCTTCCGCATTCTCACTCCGGGAGGTAGATACGCGATCCACGAACTGGGCTTCCAACCCGACGATGTTGATCCCGACGTAGAAACAGACGTGGCGCGCGCTCTCTCCCGCACGATCAAGGTCGGCGCCCGTCCACTGACGATGAAAAACTGGAAAGCGTTGCTTGCGCAAGCGGGATTTAACATCGAATATGAAGATAAGAATCCCATGCATCTGCTGGAACCCAAGCGGCTTATTGCAGATGAAGGGCTCGCCGGGGCCACGCGCTTTATTCGCAATGTGAAGAATAATCCCGCCGCACGCGAGCGGATACTTGCCATGCGCGCCGTGTTCCGCGCGCACAAGGAGAACCTCACCGCAGTGGCGTTTGTTGCGCGCAAACCATCGTAAAACCAACGAATGCTGGATTTACAATCTGTTTCCATTGAGCGGCGGGGTCTGCAACTCATCGACGATCTTTCCCTCACGGTTAATCCCGGAGAAATTCTGGGCATTTCGGGGGGCGTCGGGCGTTGGAAAAACGACGTTGCTTCGCGTGATAGCGAATGAAAGCCACCGGCATCGCGGCCACACTTCGCGGCCCGCTGGGCGACTGACATGTGTATTCCAGAACCCGGTTACTTCCGTGGAAGACGGCTCGTCATAACCTCCAACTGACTATTCCTCCCGTGCAAACCGACGCGTTTTCAAGCTGAAGAATGGCTCGAACGCGTCGATTTAGTCGATGCTATGGATCTTTATGCGGCACAGATGTCCGGAAGGATGCGTCAGCGGGTAGCCATAGCCCGCGCGATGACGGTTGCACCCGCACGACTACTGGTCGATGAACCGTTTTCCGCCCTCGATAATGAGCTGGCGCGCCAGTTACGGCCGCGAAGACATCCAATCAGATACCAAACAACGTTTCGTCTACTGGCTGAGGGAGATAGGAAAGTCTATCGAGTTGCCGAACTTGTCGGCATCCCGGACTACAAGTACTTTGTCAGAGTATTCAAAAAATACGCCGGGTGTTCGCCCTCCATGATTAGTTAGAAAGAGAACAGATACGCGGACACCGATAGACTGGTTGCATGTCGCAACGTGTTATTCGTCAAGAAGCCCCATTTGAAGTTGTTTCCGAATTTTCTCCATCGGGGGATCAGCCGACTGCGATTAAAGAACTCACCGAGCGGATTAACGCGGGAGAAAAAGACGTCGTACTCCTAGGGGCCACAGGCACCGGGAAATCTGCGACGGCGGCGTGGCTCATCGAACAAATCCAGCGTCCCACCCTCGTTATGGCGCATAACAAAACCCTTGCTGCCCAGCTTGCCGCGGAGTTGCGAGGCCTGCTTCCGAATAACGCAGTCGAATACTTTGTGTCCTATTACGACTACTACCAGCCGGAAGCCTACGTGCCCCAAACGGATACTTATATTGAAAAAGATTCATCAATTAATGATGAAGTTGAACGATTACGACACTCAGCAACCAATAATCTGCTGACCCGGCGGGATACGGTGGTGGTGTCCTCAGTGTCGTGCATCTATGGTCTCGGCACGCCGGAGGAATATGTCGACCGCATGGTTGAGATCAACGTGGGAATGAATATCGATCGCGACGATATGTTGCGAGCATTTGTTGGTATGCAATATGTGCGCAACGACATGGCATTTACCCGCGGGACATTTCGTGTCCGCGGAGATATCGTCGAAATCATCCCGGTGTATGAAGAACTGGCAATCCGAATCGAAATGTTCGGCGACGAAATCGAATCGATAGCCTATTTGCACCCCCTTACCGGCGACCTCATACGACATACTGACCACGCCTATCTTTTCCCTGCCTCCCACTATGTTGCCGGTAAAGAACGGATGCAAAGAGCACTGCGCACCATTGAAGAGGAACTGGACGAGAGAGTCGCATGGTTCGAAAAACAAGGAAAACTCCTCGAAGCTCAGCGACTTCTGCGCCGTACCACCTACGATCTTGAAATGATGCGAGAAATTGGTTCATGTGCCGGCATCGAAAACTACTCACGACACATTGACGGACGTGCCGCGGGGACTCCGCCCCACACCCTGCTCGATTACTTTCCCGATGATTTCGTTCTCATCATCGACGAATCTCATGTCACGGTTCCTCAAATCGGCGCTATGTTTGAGGGCGATATGTCGCGTAAACGCACACTGGTAGACCATGGTTTCCGGTTACCTTCAGCCATGGATAATCGTCCACTCAAATGGGATGAATTTTTGGAAAGAATAGGGCAAACCGTCTACATGTCGGCCACCCCCGGACCGTATGAGCTGTCTCAAGCAACCGGAGTCGTTGAGCAGATCATTCGCCCCACCGGGCTCGTGGATCCTAAAATCGTCGTTAAACCAACGCAGGGGCAAATCGACGATCTCTTTGATGAAATAGATGCGCGAGTCGCAAAAAATGAACGCGTACTCGTCACCACGCTGACAAAAAAGATGGCGGAAGATCTCACCGAGTATCTCGCCGTGCGGGGAGTGCGGGTGGAATACCTGCACTCCGATGTCGATACACTTCGCCGGGTTGAACTACTGCGCGAACTGCGTGTCGGTCAATTCGACGTGCTGGTGGGAATCAACCTGCTGCGGGAGGGGCTCGACCTTCCCGAAGTATCTCTGGTGGCAATTCTCGATGCAGATAAAGAAGGATTCCTCCGCTCATCGACGTCTCTTATTCAAACCATTGGCCGTGCCGCACGAAATGTGGACGGCGAGGTTCACATGTACGCGGATACTGTTACCGATTCAATGAAACAAGCGATGGAAGAAACAGAGCGTCGCCGAGAAAAACAAATTGCCTACAACCAGGAACACGGAATCGATCCGCAACCGTTGCGCAAAAAAATCCAGGATGTTACCGATATGCTCGCCCGCGAAGATATCGACACGCAAGAACTGTTGGAGGGCGGGTACCGCCAGTCCGTGGGCGATCGTCCGGTTCCAACTACACGGCGGGAACTCGCTGACGCAGCCGAAGGTGATCTGGTTAACCTCATTGAAGAACTCACCGCTCAAATGCACGCTGCCGCAGAGGACTTGCAGTTTGAAATCGCAGCTCGACTACGAGATGAACTGGGAGATCTCAAACAAGAGCTTCGGCAGATGCGGGCCGCCAACTGACGTGTTCAACACCATGTTATCTGCGGCGACGTAACCAGTCAGTTCCGGTAAAGTAGGAGGTGTTGGAGGGGAGTACTCCCGCAATCGCACTGTCGTCAACACGGTTCCAAACCCGGCAGCGCAACCAATGTCGCATTGGTGGAGAAGACCTCCGGCGAAACCATGATAGGTAGAACCGGAGACCCGCTGTGGAAGTACATGCCCTAGGCTGGATTGCGTTGGCTACAATCGTCATCAGCCTCATCACCATCGACATTGTTGGACACGTCCGCACACCCCACGCTCCCAGCCTCAAGGAGGCCGCGCGATGGACCGCCGCGTACGTCACATTGTCCATTGCATTTGGCTTTGTCGTATGGGGCGTATGGGGACTCAGATACGCGGGGGAATACTGGGCGGGCTGGGTCACCGAATGGTCGCTGTCGCTCGACAATCTTTTTGTCTTCGTCATTATAATTGCGGCATTTCGAGTACCGCGGGAATACCAGCAGAAAGTGCTGCTATCGGGGATTATTATCGCCCTCGTATTGCGACTTATCTTTATTCTGATCGGGGCGGCGCTGATCGCGAAAGCGTCATGGATTTTCTATATTTTTGGCCTCTGGTTGCTCTACACAGCCTACGGTCAAATCCGAGAAGGGATTGGCGACGACGAAGACGACGAGTATCGTGAAACAACCTTCGTTCGCATGGTACGCAAAGTATTTCCCGTCACCGACGGTTTCTTATCCGATAAACTTCTTCACCGGCACGCGGGCAAGACATACCTCACCCCCATGTTGCTCGTAATCTTGGCTCTCGGCTCAGCAGATCTCATGTTCGCCTTTGATTCGATACCGGCGATATTTGGACTGACTAAAGAACCATTCCTGGTTTTCGCCGCTAATGCTTTCGCGCTTCTTGGACTGCGGCAACTGTATTTCCTCATCGACGGACTACTTGAACGACTGGTTTTCCTACACTACGGACTGGCGGCGATCCTCGGATTTATCGGCATCAAACTGGTATTACACGCCATGCATGAAAATACGTTGCCCTTTATCCACGGCGGACAGGGATTCGACGTTCCCGACATCGGGATCCCCGCATCACTAGGATTTATCGTCGTTACTCTCGCCATCACCGTGGTCGCATCGATACTTAAAACTCGTGCCGACAGCAAACACCGGGTAGAGGCGGCACCGAGGTAGAGTAGAGGCCACTTTTTGACGCCTGACATGATGTGGTCGATGCCGTATTCTAAGATCGAAATGTGAATACTGTGGACACCGAACAGAGGCGGATTACGCCTGATGAATTCGACCTGCGGGGGCTGACACACTCCGAAGTTCAACAAGCCCACCACCGAGGTGATACGAACTATGTCCGCAGGCGCAGTTCGCGACCGATAAAAACAATTATTCGCGCCAATGTTTTTACGCTATTTAACGCCATTCTTACGGCGGCAGTGGTGGTTGTTCTTTTCGTTGGAAGCTGGAAAGACGCGGTTTTCGGCATTGTCATGGTGACAAACGCCCTGATAGGAATCGTTTCTGAAATCAGAGCAAAACGCACTCTCGATGCTCTTTCGATTCTGGAGGCTCCACGATCCACTGTTTTGCGCGATGGACGGGAAGAAGATATCGCGTCTTCCGACATTGTCCGCAACGATTTGGTGGTATTGAGTCAGGGGGACCAAGTACCTGCCGATGGCGACGTCGTCTTTTCTCGAAGCCTAAAGATCGACGAGTCGATGCTCACCGGAGAATCTCATGCAGTGCGCAAACGCGAAAATGATCACGCATTGTCCGGTACCACTGTTGTGGCTGGTACGGGAGTGATGCGGGCCACCGCCATTGGAAGCGACTCCTATGCGCAGCAATTAACGCAACAAGCTAAAAAATATTCCAAGGCTCGTTCCGAAATAGCGGATGGCATTGATGTAGTACTTAAGTGGATTTCCTGGGTCATTATTCCCGTTGTGGCGCTCCTGGTGTGGTCGCAATTACAAACCGGTGAAGGAACATCGTGGAAAGGTGCAGTCGTACTCGCAGTCGCCGGTGTTGTGGGAATGATTCCGCAGGGTCTCGTACTCCTGACTTCACTCAACTTCGCGCTAGCAGCCGCCGGTTTAGCCCGCAAAAAAGTACTCATCCAAGAGCTTAATGCTGTTGAAGTTCTCGCCAGAGTTGACAGACTATGCCTTGACAAAACGGGCACCTTGACATCTGGTGAAATTACAGCGCGAGAAATTCTCGAATTGTCAGCCATGAAGAATGTCGACTGCGATTACGCCAAATCTGTGCTGTTTGCACTCGTTGCTGACGGCGAGAATGAAACCGCTCTGGCCACCAAACGCGCCTTGGGTAAACGCCAACCGGCACCACTAAACACCGCCGTACCCTTCGATTCGACTCGCAAATGGTCGGCGGCCGAAACCGATCACGGAACTTGGTTCTTTGGTGCCCCTGAGATCATCACCCAATCCGCAACGAACGCAGATGAAGTGGCGGACCGTGTACATGAGCTAGCCAAGACAGGTGCGAGAGTGATCTGCCTGGCCCACTCCGACACGAAAAGTCTTGATCCTGACCACCCCGAGATTCCTTCCGACACAGCGGCAGTGCTATTGGTGATTCTCGAAGAAGAAGTCAGATCCGATGCCGCAGAAACCATGGAGTACTTTCTACGTCAAGGAGTGGTAGTCAAAGTAATTTCGGGTGATAATCCAACCACCGTTGGCGCTATCGCCGAGCGCGTCGGGGTGCGACGCGGCGGTGACGTACGCATTATGGATGCGCGAGAACTACCTGACGACCCTCAACAACTGGCTCAGATCGTTGAGAACTACGACGTATTTGGACGGGTTACTCCCGAGGTTAAACGTGCCATGGTGCACGCTCTCCAATCCCGTGGACACACGGTAGCCATGACGGGAGATGGCGTCAACGACGTACTGGCATTGAAGGATTCTGATCTCGGGATTGCCATGGGATCGGGTGCCCGCGCTACTAAAGCGGTCGCGAAAGTGGTGCTTATTGATGGTCAGTTTGCGTTACTACCGCGGGTAGTCGCCGAGGGGCGTCGTATTATCGCCAATATGGAGAGGGTTTCGGCGCTGTTCCTCACCAAAACTTTTTACTCATTTCTTCTGGCAATTATCGTGGCCAGCATTGCCTGGCGCTATCCGTTCCTCCCGCGGCACCTGACCATTATCGGCAGCCTAACCATTGGTATTCCGGCGTTCTTTCTCGCCCTGGCGCCCAATCATCGGCGCTACCGACCAGGCTTCCTTTCTCGCACCCTTTTTCTTGCCCTTCCAGCTGGCCTCACCTTGGCCGTCGTCGCCCTGGTAGCGCAACGACTCTACGCGCAGTCACCGACGACCGCGTCAACTATCGCCACACTGACCGTTGTGGGAGGTGGAATCTACCTGCTGTCGATATTGTCGCGTCCCATTGTGATGTGGCGTGCCATTCTCCTCACTGTTATGGCAACGCTCGCCGTACTGATTGTTCTGGTTCCGGCTCTTCGTCACTTCTTTGCACTGGTGTGGCCAACGCCTACTCAATGGCTGGTGGTCGGCGCGCTCTCTGCGCTCACCTGGGTCATTTTGGAGACCGTCTACCGCTACCACCAGTATCGTTTCGGCAACGCTACACGACTTGTTACCTCTCTCGATAATGACTCGGCTACCACGTAGTTTCTTGCGCTCCTCCCAGAGAGAGCCTGCGAGCCAGCACCGCCGCGACCATCAATTGCAACTGATGGAAGACGATAACAGGCACAGTCACCGCAGCCACGATATGCGGCGGGAAGATAATGGCGGCCATGGGCAGGCCGGTCGCCAGTGACTTTTTTGAACCGCACATGAGAAGCGCAATGGCATCCGAGCGATTCAGCGACAGCAGTTTTGCACTGTGCCACGTGCCTAGCATCATAACTGCGAGAATAATGCCGGATGCGATGACCAGCCCCAGCGCATCGGTCCACGTCACTTCCGACCACAATCCGCGCGCGGTTGCGCCTGCCACTCCCGCTGCGACCACAATGAGAATGGTGCCGCGATCAACTGTTTTTGTCAGCCAGCGACTGCGCCGCACCCAGTCGCCGAACCGCGGCTGCAAAAGCTGTCCGAGAATAAAAGGAATCAGCAGTTTCACTAAAACGTCGATAACCGATTGCCAACCAACACCTGTTGATGCGCCCATGATAAGCATGACGAGCAGGGGCGTGACGGCCATGCCGAGCACATTAGAAATGGTTGCCGAGCATACCGCTCCAGCAACATTGCCACCGGCAATAGAAGTAAAAGACACCGAGCTTTGAACAGTCGATGGCAGGAGGGTCAGATAGAGAAGACCGGTGGCGAAATGCTCTCCGAGAAAGGGCGTCGCGATGGGATAAAAAAGCAATCCGATAATAGGGAAAAAGAGGAAAGTTGAAGCAAAAACTGACCCTTGCAACCGTAGGTTCTTCAACCCCTCCCAGACTTCCGATGTACGCAAGCGCATACCGTACACCAAGAAGAGCACCATAACAGCAACAGTGCCCACAGTTGTCAAAGCGTCGATCCACTGTGCAGGAACCGGAAATATAATCCCGACGATGAGAATAACGAGAATAGAAACAATAAATGGATCGACAAAACGCAAAATCTTCACGACGCCATCCTAGCTAGGCACGGACCGATATGCCCAGATCGGATGAATGATGCTCTAGCCGAATGACTAACGAAGCATTATGTTTAGGATATGAGCACAATCCTGAGCTACAGCATCGACGGTCCCACCCATGCCCCTGCACTAGTACTGGGGTCCTCCTTGGGATCGAACCGTTATATGTGGGATGAAATCATGCCCGCCCTTGGTTCCTTCCGAGTGCTGCGGTACGACTTCCCGGGACACGGAGAATCTGACATTCTCGACATTGATCGGCCGGCAACTCCAGCCGATCTCGGAGACTCCATCCTCGCAACCATTGCTGATGCTGGAATAGACCGCTTCCACATCGCCGGCCTGTCTCTCGGCGGCATGATGTCGCTATGGATGAGCATCAATCGCCCTCAGCGGATTGAATCATTGACGATGATATGTTCTGGTCCGGTGATCCTTCCGTCGTCCGATTGGACGGATAAAGCTACTGCGGTGAGGAGGAACGGAACAGAATCTCTCGTCGATGTAACCATGCAACGGTGGTTCACGCCGGAGTTCCTCAAGCGTGGCGATTACCGGACTGAACGGACGCGGAAGGCCTTTATCGACTGTCGAGATGAGGGCTATGCGCAATGCTGTGAAGTGATTGCGTCGATGGATAATCGTCCGGGATTACGCCGCGTTTCGGTTCCCACCACCATCATTCGGGCCCAATACGATCAGACGTTGCCCGAACGCGCAGCACAAGAACTGGTCGCCACCCTCGGCGAAGGCGACTGCCCCGCAGTCGAACTCCGCACCATCACCGAAGCCGCTCACATGGCGGCGGTTGAACAACCGCAACAGGTCGCTGAAGCACTGGTTGCGAGCCTAGCTCGACTGCGTCGATAACAGCGGTGCCGCGATTGCGGGTTGTGGTTGAGGGGGGGAAACCGCTTAAGGATTTGAAATCGGGAAATCGTCGATGGTGTCAAAACGCTCGGCGAGATCACCGATAGTAGGCTCCCACTCTTTAACGTCGAGATTCGTGACGAGGCCGTGCACGAAGAAGGGATCTTGTTCGAGCAGTTCTCGGGCCTCTTGAGCGCTATCGGTTCGCATAATAAGCAACGCTCCGCGGAAGTGGAGGTCGCGCAGATGACCGGAGGAAAAAAGCTTGCCTTCACGTTCGAGCCTTCGCAAGTACGTGCGGTGAGCCGGACGCCAGTCATCAATCAGTGTGAGGAGATCGGAATCGTATTCGTAAGTCACAGCATATGTACGCATATGTTAAGTATGAACTGGATAAGGCGAGATTGCATTCGTTCCACGCCGTGAAATCCCAGAGAAAATCACCGAAGCCACTCAGATTGAAAATTGGGTAGGTGAATAGTGCCACATATTCGAACAGATGTGCGGAATGCGCGAATTGTTCCTACAGTAGAAGGGTGAATGAATCGCTAATTGTCCGTGGTGCGCGCCAGCATAATCTCAAGAGCGTTGATCTTGACCTCCCCAGAGACTCACTCATCGTCTTTACCGGCCTGTCTGGCTCCGGTAAATCCTCCCTCGCTTTTGACACTATTTTTGCCGAAGGGCAACGTCGATACGTTGAGTCACTATCGTCATATGCTCGCCAGTTTTTGGGGCAAATGGATAAACCAGATGTTGATTTTATCGAGGGGTTATCACCGGCGGTCTCTATCGATCAAAAATCAACCTCGCGAAATCCGCGCTCAACCGTGGGCACTATCACGGAAGTGCATGACTACCTGCGTTTGTTATACGCGCGGGCAGGTATCGCGCACTGCCCGATATGCGGGGAGAGAATTACAGCACAGACACCGCAACAGATCGTTGACTCAGTTCTCAATCTGGAAGAACGCACCCGTATACAGATTCTCGCCCCCATGGTTCGAGGACGGAAAGGTGAATACGCCGATTTATTCGACGATTTGAGGCAGCGAGGATTTCCGCGCTTTATTGTCGACGGAGAGTTGTTTCTCGATGATGTTCCCGCTTTAGAAAAACAACTTAAACACGACATCGACGTGGTGGTTGATCGACTCGTTATCCACGACGGAATACGTCAGCGTCTTACCGATTCAGTTGAAACTGCCCTGGATCTGGCTGACGGAATCGTCGTCATTGATCGTCCGGATCTCGATGAAGAGGATCCCAATCGTGAGCGACGCTACTCCGAAAAGCGAGCCTGCCCCAATGACCACCCGCTCATGCTTGAAGAAATCGAACCGCGCACTTTTTCATTCAATGCTCCTTACGGAGCGTGTCCGACTTGTTCCGGTTTAGGCTCCCGGCTTGAGGTCGATCCCGACCTGGTAGTTCCTGACGAGGATCTAGCGCTTGCCGAAGGGGCGGTGGCGCCATGGACGGCGAATAATAAATATCATCGGAACTTATTGAAAGCCCTCGGCAAAGAACTGGGGTTTTCTCTCGACACCCCGTGGAAGAAACTACCTAAAAAAGTTCGCGAAGCGGTCCTATATGGCAAAGATTACAAAGTTCACGTTCGGTTTAGGAACCGCTGGGGACGTGAGCGCTCCTACACCACCGGTTTTGAGGGGGCGGTTAACTATATTGAGCGCAAACGATCCGAAACTGAATCGGAAAATCAACTCGAGCGTCTTAACTCCTATATGCGAGAAGTGCCCTGTACTTCCTGTCACGGTGCGCGTCTGAAACCCGAGGTGTTGGCGGTCAAAATCGGTGGGCTGTCCATCGCCGAACTGTCTGCATTGTCAATCGCAGATTGTCGCGATTTTCTTGGATCTGTCGAACTCGAAGAACGCGCGCGCGCCATTGCGCGTCCGGTATTGACTGAGATTCTCGCCCGCTTGAATTTTCTCGTTGACGTGGGACTCAATTACCTCACTCTGGCTCGCTCGGCCGGCACCTTATCGGGCGGCGAAGCCCAACGAATCCGACTGGCAACCCAAATAGGCGCCGGTCTTGTCGGTGTTCTCTACGTCCTCGACGAACCGTCCATCGGACTTCACCAGCGAGATAATCGCCGCCTCATTGACACGTTGGTTCGGCTTCGCGATCTGGGAAACACCCTGATCGTGGTTGAACACGATGAGGAAACCATTGAGAGCGCAGATTGGATCGTTGATATAGGTCCCGGAGCTGGTGAGCACGGCGGCGAAATCGTGCACTCAGGAACTCTCGCGGCTCTGAAGAAGAATCGCAAGTCCATCACGGGAGATTATATTGCGGGGCGTCGATCCATTGCGTTACCTCACCAACGCCGTCCAATCGATCCGAAGCGTAAACTTGTTGTCAAAGGCGCTCGTGAAAACAATCTCGACAACATCAACGTCGAATTCCCACTGGGGTTATTCATTGCTGTTACGGGAGTGTCGGGTTCGGGGAAGTCAACCCTCGTGAATTCGATTCTCTATCGCTCTTTAGCTTCAAGACTTAATAAATCCCGGATTGTTCCGGGGCGGCACCGTACTGTTACTGGGCTTGATGAACTCGATAAAGTAGTTCACGTTGATCAGTCTCCTATTGGCAGAACCCCCCGTTCGAACCCGGCGACATATACCGGGGTATGGGATATCGTACGGCAACTGTTTGCCTCCACTGAGGAATCAAAAGTACGCGGCTACCAACCGGGGCGCTTTTCCTTCAATGTCAAAGGCGGTCGCTGTGAAGCGTGCAAGGGGGATGGCACCATAAAAATTGAAATGAACTTCCTCCCCGACGTATACGTTCCCTGCGAGGTATGTCATGGGCAGAGATATAACCGTGAGACACTCGAGGTCGAATACAAAGGTAAAAACGTTGCTGAGGTTCTCGATATGCCGATTTCTCAGGCGGCAGAATTCTTCGCGCACGTACCGCGTATCGCTCGACACCTCAATACACTGGTGGAAGTTGGACTCGGTTATGTTCGTCTGGGACAATCCGCGACGACCTTATCCGGAGGAGAGGCCCAACGCGTTAAGCTAGCCTCCGAATTGCAGAAGCGTTCACGCGGGCGCACCGTGTACGTATTAGATGAGCCGACCACCGGATTGCATAGTGAAGATATTCGCAAGCTTCTTCTAGTGCTCCAAGGACTGGTGGATAAAGGCAATACAGTGATCGTGATTGAGCATAATTTGGACGTCATTAAGAGTGCGGACTGGATTATTGACATGGGCCCCGAAGGAGGTTCGGGTGGCGGCCGCGTTATTGCCGAAGGTACTCCCGAGCAGGTCGCCACGGTGACCAGTTCTTTCACCGGACAGTATCTATCAGCCGCCCTCGACAAGGCGACTGATTGAGGCACCGTACTCGTAACTTAAATCGGCCTCACAGAGACAACCTCGACAGTGGCATCCTCGGTGGTATCGAGAGCCAGTCTGACTGCCCGAGCCACGGATTCGGGGCGCATGTGGTCATCCGGGTGGTAGGGTTTCCCGGCTGCGGTTTGTAACTCAACTTGCATATCGGTATCGACGCGACCGGGGTGGATAGATGATACTCGCACAATCCCGCGTTCTTCCTCTCGCACCGCGTCCGTTAAAGCCCGCAGCGCAAACTTTGAAGCAGCGTATGCGGAGCTACCGGGGCTGGCGCGAAAACCAGAACCGGAGTTGATAGCGATAATCTGTCCCCGAGATCGGCGTAGGGCGGGAAGTGTGAGGCGAATGAGGTCCGCTTGTGCCACCACGTTTAAGGTGAGCATCCGAACCCAATCATCATGCGTCACTTCTTCGATTAGGCCAGAAAATGCCATGCCGGCATTAAGAACTACGCCATCGAGGGTATGAATTGCGGAGACAGCTTTTTCCAGGTCAGTGAGATTCGTCAAATCACAGACGAAGGGTTCGGCAGATTCTAGCGAGTTACAGGCTTCGTCTACTCGCGCGCGACAGGTGCCGCCCACAAGAAGATGATAATTCGGTGCTAATTCGCGGCAAATAGCTTTTCCTATGCCTCTGGTGCCGCCCGTTACCAGTATCGTTTTGCGTGTCATAGCATCACTGTATCGGATGCTTGGCTTGGCTACTTTACGTCCTGTGCCTCGCCGCTGTAGATTTTTTCGATTTCTTCAGCAAAATCCTCCACCACTTTGGTGCGTTTGAGTTTCATAGAAGGAGTCAGATAGCCGTTGTCCACCGTGAACTCGGTGTTAACGACCCGGAATCGACGAATCGATTCGGCCTTAGACACTGCTTTATTGGAACGTCGAATGGCACGAGTTAAGGAATCGAGTACCCGTGGTTCATTGGCGGCACGCGCGGTATCCATAACGTCGAGACCGTGATTTTTCAGCCAGGCCGGAAGCATCTCCGCATCGAGCGTAATCAGCGCCCCAATGTACGGTTTTTGGTCTCCAACCACGACAACGTGAGAGATAAGTGGATGCGTCACCAGAGTCTCTTCCAACGCAGCGGGGGCAACATTTTTTCCTCCGGCGGTCACGATAATGTCCTTCACTCGACCGGTGAGGTAAAGATTGCCCTTCTTATCAATATGACCTTGATCGCCGGTTTTAAACCATCCCTCTGCCAACGAATCTTCGGTGGCCTGCGGATCGTTAAAGTAACCAGGGGTGACCGAACAGCCACGCACCAGAACTTCCCCGTGCGCATCGAGCGTCATTTGATTACCGGGTAAAATGCGTCCGACCGACCCCAAACGAACATCTCCCGGCGGCGTCAAGGTGAGCGGACCTGTGGTCTCAGAAAGCCCCCAACCTTCGAGAATGGTGAAGCCGACGCCCCGAAAGAAGTGACCGAGAGTGGGGGATAGGGGAGCGCCGCCAGAAATAACATAACGCATATTCGGCCCCAGGGCTTTCTTTACTTTATTCAGCACCAAGCGTTGCGCCAGGGCATGTTCGCGACGTAACCGGGCAGTTGGTCCGAGTCGCGTTTCCAGCGCTTGGGAATAGCGAATGGCTCGGTTAGCCGCCCAACGGAACAGTCGGCGTTTAGCTCCTTTTCCTGCCTTGGCTTCGGCGGCGTTATACACCTTTTCAAGAACCCGTGGAACAAGCAGTAAAATCGACGGTTGGAAACTCTCAATGTCGCCGAGAAGATTTCGTGTATCTGCGGTGTGGGCAAAAATGCCGCGTCCATAGATAATGGCGATTTGAACGAATCGAGCAAAAACATGCGCCAGCGGCAAGAACAGCAAAAAGCGAGTCTTTTTCGACAGCAGGATTTCCGGCACAACATCTCGGATACCGTACACCGTTTCGACGAAATTTCGATGGGTTAGCATGACGCCCTTTGGGTGACCCGTCGTTCCCGATGTATAAATTACGGTGGCCAGGCAATCGATATCGACGGCATCTCGTCGCGCGCGCAGCGTTTTGTCAGGAACTGTCAACCCGGCTTGAGATATTGTGCGCATAGCGCCCGATTCAAGCGAGAGAATCTGTTTGACGCAGGCCGAGGCTGCGTGCTCGACTAACTGAGTTCGCGCGTGAGTGTCGCAGATCGCGATCTTTGGTTGCGCATCTTCAGTGATGTATTGAATTTGGGAAACCGAGTCAGACTCGTAGATCGGAACGACAATCACACCGATAGACAGCGCAGCCAGATCTATAATCGTCCACTCCGGTCGCGTAGCCGACATAATCGACAACTTGTCTCCGTGTTCCAGACCGAGCCCGATCAGTCCGCGAGCGCATTCATCGACTTCCGTGAGCAGCTGCTGGGCGGAAACAGTGTGCCAACCCCCAACCTCTCGACGTCGTTCAATAATGGGTTGGTGAGGAAACCGCCGCGCTCGATCTTCCAAAAAGGTGAAAACCGTGTGGTCGGTAGCCACGGTAAAGCGTGTCGGAGCACCCCACACACGGTGGTTGTGAAAATGTTCCATCGGTTTCTCCTCCCGCACTGCCGTATGAGCGGCAGCGTCGATACGGTGATTGTTCCATACAGTCTCACGAGGCTCGGTGAGTGTCCAGTACATTTATGTAGGTTTCAAGCTTTCGATTGTCACCAACGACGATTTGGAGCCGACAACGTAGACTGTGTGCACGAAGAAAATCAGAAGGAAAACGACCCATGGTGTTGCGACATACTTTGACGGTGACGCCGATAGGCGACCTGATGCTGGTGGCGCGCGACGATAGCGTCGTCGGCATCTATTTCTCAGGCACCGATTCCGAAAACATGGCGGATACAGGCATTTGGGTGTCCCCAGCAGACAGCTTGCTATCCCGCACGGCAGACGAATTACATGAGTATTTTGCGGGCACTCGAAGCGTATTCACCATTCCTTATGAACTTCCTTCCGGAACCTTCTCATCTCGGGTGTGGCGCGAACTCGAAACCATCCCCTATGGCGCCACTGTTTCCTACGGTGATATCGCTCGTGCAGTTGGTAACCCTCGCGCGGCACGAGCAGTCGGTATGGCTGTTGGGCGTAACCCGCTATCCATTGTGGTGCCCTGCCACCGTGTCATTGGCAGTGATGGCTCCATTACTGGGTACGCGGGCGGTACCGACCGTAAACGCTACCTACTTCAGCTGGAATACAAGGGTAGCTACAGTGATGTATTCGATGAAATGAACACATCTCAAAGGAGCCGAACCGACTAAAGCCTCGTACCGCTTAGCCAGCGTAGCCGAAGGTGGCGGCCCTGCGGTTAGAGATTGTAGTACAACTCAAATTCGAAGGGATGGGGGTGGACTCGCATGGGAGCCACCTCATTCGATTCCTTGTACTCAATCCAGGCTTCAATAAGATCCTCCGTGAAAACATCGCCCTCGAGCAGGAACTCGTGATCATCTTTGAGGGCGTCGAGTGCGCATTCCAAGGAAGTGGGCAGTTTCTCGATATCCTCGTATTCTGCCGGAGGGAGTTCATAAAGATCTTTATCAATCGGCTCTGCCGGTTCGATTCGATTACGAATTCCATCAATCCCAGCCATCAAACAAGCAGCGAAGGCAAGATATGGATTGGCGGTTGGGTCGGGAACGCGGTATTCGATGCGTTTGGCTTTGGCTGAGGTGCCGGTTATTGGTACTCGGATGCAGGCCGACCGGTTGCGGGCGGAATACACGAGGTTGATGGGAGCTTCAAAGCCGGGAACTAAGCGCCGGTAGGAGTTAATCGACGGGTTAGTAAATGCCAGGAGCGCAGGTGCGTGACGCAGGAGCCCGCCAATAAACCAGCGTGCAGTATCTGACAGCGAACCGTAGCCTCTTTCGTCGTAGAAAAGAGGTTCGTCATTTTTCCATAGCGACAGGTGGCAATGCATACCGGAGCCGTTGTCCGCCGATAGTGGCTTAGGCATAAACGTGGCTGACTGGCCAAAAAGGTCGGCAGTGTTCTTTACGATGTACTTGAATTTCAACATGTCGTCGCCGGCCTTCTTTAAGGAGGCAAAACGATAGTTGATTTCTTGCTGACCTCCCGAGCCGACTTCGTGATGGGCCCGTTCTACTGTCAGTCCAGCTTCATTAAGTAATTGTGAAATAGTATCGCGCAACTCGGATTGGCTATCCAAGGGAGCAACCGGGAAATAGCCTCCTTTTAGAGGCACGGTATGACCGAGATTATCAAAAGAATCGTTGCTTTTACGCCCTGAATTCCAATGCCCCTCATGCGAATCGATTTCAAAGAACGTGCTGTGCGGCTTGGTTTGGTAGCGAATGCCGTCGAAAACGTAGAATTCTGCTTCGGCACCGACAAAACAGGTATCCGCGATTCCGGTTGAACGTAGGTAGTCCTCGGCTTTAGCTGCCACCTGGCGAGGATCGCGTGAAAAAGGCTCATCGGTAAAGGGATCAACAATTGAGAAATTGATGTTGAGAGTTGGCTGGGAACGGAAAGGGTCGACGTAGGCAGAAGTGACGTCCGCAATCAGTTTCATATCAGATTCGTGAATCTCTACGAAGCCGCGAATTGACGAGCCGTCAAACATGAGGCCATTGTCTAACGCATCAGCCAGCTGAGAGGCTGGAATCGTAAAGTGCTGTTGCACCCCCGGAAGGTCGCAAAAACGGACGTCAATGAACTGGATTTCTTGCGAGCGCACATATTCAAGTGCCTGCTCATGGGATTCAAACATGTCGAACCTTCTTATCGGATTGGGCGTTGCGAATAACGCGTTCGCCTTGAAAATACCACGATTACCGCGCGTCCCGGGGGCTTCGTTCGCGGACAAACATGTCTGGTATCTCACGCCTAGAATTCGTGGCGGCGGCAGGCGAGGCCGAACGTGCTTAGAATCGGGGTGTGGCTGACCCGAAGAATTATCGTCCGAAGACCTCCGAGATCCCTACCGATCCCGGAGTCTATCGCTTCCGCGATGATCACGGTCGAGTTATCTACGTCGGGAAAGCAAAAAACCTGCGTAATCGGCTATCTAGCTACTTCCAAGATCCCGCTAAGCTCCATCCGCGTACTCATCAAATGGTGTTTTCTGCCAGTTCCGTGCAGTGGACGGTGGTGGGGACAGAGGTTGAAGCACTGACCCTGGAATACGCATGGATCAAAGAGTTCAATCCGCGATTTAACGTCATGTACAAGGACGATAAGTCCTATCCGTATTTGGCGATATCGATGGGTGAAGATATTCCACGGATGCATATTATTCGCGGCGCACGGAAAAAGGGAACGCGATATTTCGGCCCCTATTCACAGGTATGGGCGATTCGCGATACCGTCGATCAACTGCAGCGCGTATTTCCCATCAGAACATGCTCAGCGGGCGTGTTGCGCCGTGCCCAACGACAAGGCCGCCCCTGCTTACTGGGCTATATTGAACGCTGTTGCGCTCCCTGCGTGGAACGAGTCTCACTGGCCGAACACCGCCAGCTGGCGGAGCAATTATGCGAATTTATGAGCGGGCGTGTCGGACCTTATTTGCGAGATAAACAACGTGAAATGAAAGCGGCCGCGCGGGAACTTGATTTTGAGCGGGCCGCGCGACTGCGAGACGATATCGCGGCTTTAGAAAAAGTACTCGAACGTAACGCGGTGGTTCTGGACGATGGAACTGATGCCGACGTCTTCGCACTCGTCAGCGATGAACTGGAATCGGCAGTGCAGGTATTCCATGTACGCGGAGGGCGTATTCGGGGCGTGCGAGCCTGGGTCGTTGAACGACCCGGCGATTCAACCGATGCCGATCTGATGGAACGTCTCCTGCAACAGGTATATGCCGAAGTGGCCGAACACGACCACACAGTCAGACGAAAGAATAAAGCGGTGTCGGTCGACGATGTGGAACATACTCCGACCTCCGCCATTCCCACCGAGGTGCTAGTATCCGTCCTCCCCGCAGATCTCGATGTTGTCACCCAATGGCTCTCGCAGCGACGCGGTGCAAAAGTGAATATTCGAGTGCCGCAACGGGGCCAAAAGAGAGCGCTGATGGAAACGGTAGCAACCAATGCCGAGCACGCCCTTAAACTCCATAAGAGCCGGCGGGTGGGCGATCTTACCCAACGCTCCGCTGCTCTCACCGAGTTGGCAGAATACCTGGATCTCGACGATGCTCCATTGCGTATCGAATGTTTCGACATTTCGCATACGCAGGGAACCCACCAGGTAGCTTCAATGGTGGTTTTCGAAGATGGAGCGCCGCGCAAATCCGATTATCGACATTTCACGATTCGCGGCGGCACACCGCAGGCCCCATTGGACGATACCGCGGCTATGGCGGAAGTACTCGATAGGAGATTCTCGCGGCTCCTTGCCGAAGAAGCGCGTATCGCCGGCATGGATGAGGACGGTGTCGCCTACGCCTCGGGGCCGATTGACGAATCAACCGGGCGACCACGGCGATTTTCCTACCGCCCCGACCTGGTGGTGGTAGATGGGGGACTGCCCCAAGTTAACGCCGCGGTTAAAGTCCTCGATTCGATAGGTGTGGATATACCGGTTATTGGTCTGGCGAAACGGTTGGAAGAGGTGTGGTTGCCAGAAGACGAATTTCCCGTCATCTTTCCGCGCACCTCGCCCGGCCTCTATCTTCTGCAACATCTGCGCGATGAATCACATCGTTTCGCGATTAGCCACCACCGAAAGAAACGCGGCAAAGCAATGACCCGGTCCGTACTCGATGCCATCCCGGGGCTTGGGCCCGCTCGTCAACAGGCTCTACTCAAACATTTTGGCTCGGTAAAGAAACTCAAGGCTGCGTCGAAAGACGAGTTGACAGCAGTTCCCGGAGTAGGATCAGCATTAGCAGACACAATTTGGACGCATTTGCACCCGACATCGGCAGAATAATCGTCACTTCTTCCCGCGGCATCGCGTTCACTGGCAGACTGGATACATGACAGGCAATAAAAATATGAACAATGAGATTCGCGACGACGACCTGAACCCTCCGACGGTACCGCACGGAATTCCCACCCTCGATGAAACTGCCGCTTTGCCGGAGCCAGCCGACCCTGAAATGCTCATTATTACAGGAATGTCTGGAGCCGGTCGGACGCGCGCATCGATGGCCCTGGAGGACCTCGACTGGTACGTTGTAGACAACCTGCCGCCGGCACTGCTGAGCGCCCTGGCGGGAATGATGACCGCCGATGGGACTGGCGTTCACCGCTTAGGCGCCGTGGTGGATGTGCGTTCACGCGACTTTTTCCACGACTTTGAAAAAGTCCTTTCTAAACTTGCCGAAGAACACACGAATTTCCGGCTCCTCTTCCTCGACTGCGATGAGGCCACCCTGGTGCGTCGCTACGAATCAAATCGCCGTCCGCACCCCCTGCAAGAGGATGGACGAATCCTCGACGGGATCCGCAAAGAACGAGAACTTCTCGCTCCCTTACGAGAACTTGCCGATGAGGTTATCGACACCTCCACTATGGGGGTGCATGACCTGACTCGGCATATGCGTGACGTGGTAGCCGACGCCGGAGACCTGCCGCTGAAAATCACGGTCATGTCTTTTGGTTTTAAATACGGGTTACCGCTCGATTCGGATCACGTTCTCGACGTCCGGTTTCTCAAAAACCCCTACTGGGTGAGCGAACTTCGCCACCTGACCGGTCGCGATGAACCCGTTGCGAAATACGTACTTGAACAACCCGGTGCTCGCCAATTCGCCGAAGACTACGCCGACTTGCTCACTCCCATGCTGAAGGGATACCTTTCTGAACTTAAGCCATTCGTTACGATTTCGATTGGCTGCACGGGAGGAAAACACCGGTCTGTCGCCATGACAGAACTCATAGCCGCCAAATTGCGGGCGGCAGATTTCCCAGTGCGCGTCACTCACCGGGATTTGGGTAAGGAATAATCATGCCAGGATTGCTCGATAGGAATGGTTGGCCCCGCCGTGGAGAAGCCGGCACGCGGGTGGTCGCCTTTGGCGGAGGCCACGGTTTGTCTGCCACTCTGCGCGCTCTCAAGCACATTACTCACCAACTGACAGCCGTTGTCACGGTGGCAGACGACGGTGGGTCATCCGGGCGTTTACGCACTGAAATGGATGCCTTACCTCCCGGCGACCTGAGGATGGCGCTCGCGTCACTCTGCGATGATTCTGAATGGGGGCTGACCTGGCGGGATGTCCTCCAACACCGCTTTTCTACCGAAGGTCCGCTGGATAATCACGCCCTCGGCAACCTCCTCATCGTAGCCCTGTGGCAGCTACTGGGGAACGAAGTAGATGGCCTGGATTGGGTTGGACGGCTCCTGGGAGCTAAGGGACGAGTACTTCCTATGGCCGCCGTACCACTGGAAATTGAAGCGGATCTGGAAACCTCCGAGGGCTCTCGTGTGGTGCGTGGACAAACGCAAGTAGCCACCGCTCCCGGCATTGTGCAGCATGTGCGCCTTATTCCGGAAGATCCTCCGGTTGTTCCCGATGTTATCCAAGCAATCGAAGAAGCGGAATGGGTGGTTTTTGGTCCCGGATCCTGGTACACATCGGTATTACCGCACTTGCTAGTTTCCGATATTCACGACGCCCTTGTGCGCACACCAGCGCGACGCGCTCTTATTCTTAACCTCACTAAACAGGTGGGAGAGACCGACGAACTCTCGGCCGGCGACCATGTGCGCGTACTGTCTGAACACGCACCTGATTTCGCTTTGGATGTGGTCATCGCCGAACCGTCTATGGTTGACGATATCGATGATCTTGAAACCGCTGCCCGGGAGGTCGGAGCGCGACTGCTTTTACGCCAGGTGTGTACCGGTGCGGAAAAACCGCTGCACGATCCCTTGCGCCTGGCGGCGGCTTTACGCGACGCATTCGAAGGATTTCTCGGCGAAGTGGGGCGCACCGAGTCGTGGCTGGCGTAAGCTAGGAACCCACCTTTATTACACATCAACGTCATGGAAGGCAGATGTCACTCACAACGTCACTGAAAAAGGAACTGGTCGTTCAGCCAGTCAATACGCCGTCCCAAATGGCCGCAGAGATTGCCGCTACATTGCGTTTCGCCGGTGGTCTCCATCTGGTATCGGGCCGCATTATTATTGAGGCTGAACTCGATCTGCCAGCCGCCGCCGCGCGCCTGCGAGCCTTCATGATGAAGCTGTATTCGGTGACATCCTCAGTAGTCGTTGTATCCGGAGGAGCCTTGAAAAAAGGTGATCGCTTCGTGGTACGCGTGGTAGAACGCGCGGATGAACTAGCGCGATTAACAGGACTTATTGACCAACTTGGTCGTCCGATTCGTGGGCTGCCTCCACAAATCGTGTCATCGGGTGACGCTGAGGCTCTGGCCGCTTGGCGGGGGGCTTTTCTGGCGCGCGGCTCTTTGCTTGAGCCGGGGAGGTCATCGTCGATGGAAATCACCGGTCCCGGCCCGGAGGCTGCCCTCGCCATGGTGGGCGCCGCACGTCGTCTCGGTGCCACCGCGCGGGTGCGAGAAGTTCGTGGCGCTCATCGAGTAATTGTGCGGGATTCGGACGCTATTACCGTACTGCTCGAAAAATTGGGAGCAGAAGAAACTCTGAAAACCTGGACAGCCCGGCGCAAGCGACGCGAGGCGCGAGGCAGTGCCAATCGTCTGGCTAACTTTGATGACGCTAATTTGCGACGCTCTGCTCGAGCGGCGGTAGTCGCTGGAGCCCGCGTTTCCCGCGCTTTTGAGATTCTTGGTGACGATATTCCAGAGCATCTGCTGAAGGCAGGCCAACTGCGTCTTACCCACCAGCAAGCTTCACTGGAAGAGCTCGGAAAACTCTCCGAACCACCGTTAACCAAGGACGCGATTGCCGGACGAATCCGGCGGCTACTAGCCATGGCTGATAAACAAGCGCATGAGCAGGGGATCCCTGACACCGAAGCTGCACTAACAATTGACATGCTGGAAGATGAATAAGGCCGGCTATCGTCGGGAAAAGGAATACGGGCGTGCTGAAACTGGAAAACCTAGGCCGTCCGACCCTGCTAAATCTCCCATAACAGTGTAAATTTAACAGTGCTGGCACCGCAGACCACTGCGGACTGGATACTTCACTTAGAAAGGGTATTCAGTTTCATCAGACGACAATGCGCCTAAGCGCATTACAGGAGGACATTGTGACCATCCGTGTCGGTATTAACGGCTTCGGTCGTATTGGCCGTAACTACTTCCGTGCAGTGCTCGAACAGGGCGCAGATGTGGAAATTGTTGCCGTAAACGACTTAACAGATAACGAAACTCTTGCTCACCTACTCAAGTGGGATTCCATCCTTGGCAAGCTTGACAAGGAAGTCACTTACGACGATGAGTCCATCACCGTTGGTGGCCACCGCATCGTCGCGCTCGCTGAGCGCGATCCCGCCAACATCAAGTGGGGTGAACTGGGCGCGGATATCGTCATCGAGTCGACCGGTTTCTTCACGGACGCAACGAAGGCTAAGGCGCACCTCGATGGTGGAGCCAAGAAGGTCATCATCTCCGCTCCGGCGAAGAACGAAGACGCCACCTTCGTTGTCGGTGTGAACCACACCGATTACGATCCTGAAAACCACAACATCATCTCGAACGCTTCGTGCACGACCAACTGCCTCGCCCCGATGGCGAAGGTACTGGATGATGCATTTGGCATTGAGCACGGCCTCATGACCACGATCCACGCTTACACCGGCGACCAGCGTCTACACGACGCACCGCATAAGGATCTGCGTCGTGCACGCGCCGCCGCCCTCAATATCGTTCCTACCACCACCGGCGCCGCTCGCGCAGTGGCTCTCGTACTGCCCCAGCTCAAGGGTAAGCTCGATGGCTACGCGCTACGCGTCCCGGTACCGACAGGTTCGGTTACTGACCTCACCTTCACGACTAAGTCGGAAGTGAGTGTGGAGAAAGTCAACGAAGCCATGAAGGCTGCCGCAGAAGGCGACCTCAAGGGCGTTCTCGGCTACTCCGATGGCTACCTCGTGTCCACGGATATCACCACCGACCCGCTGTCATCTATCTTCGATGCACCGCTGACCAAGGTTATCGACAACCAGGTCAAGGTTGTGTCCTGGTACGACAACGAATGGGGATATTCCAACCGTCTCGTTGACCTCACGGTCTACGTGGGCGAGCGTCTCTAATCGCTGACGAGCCTAACGATGAACGCCCGCGCATGCGAACTGCCTGTGCGGGCGTTCATTGCTGACACCGATCTATACAATCAAACTGAGGAGAATAGATGTTGAGGACTATTGATAGCCTTGGCGACCTCAAGGGCAAACGCGTTCTTGTCCGCTCTGACTTCAACGTTCCGTTGAAAGATGGGGAAATCACCGATGATGGTCGAATCCGCGCCGCACTGCCCACTCTGAAAAAACTAATTGAAGCTGGAGCCAAGGTCATTATCATGGCCCATCTTGGCCGCCCCAAGGGGCAAGTCAACCCCGATTTCAGTTTGGCTCCAGTAGCCAAACGTCTGGGAGAACTGATTGACGCTCCTGTTACGCTGGCGAAGGACACCGTTGGTGAATCGGCGCGAGAGGAATCTGCTCGCCTCAAGGATGGCGAGATTCTCCTACTTGAGAATGTCCGTTTCGATCCACGTGAAACGTCGAAGGATGATTCCGAGCGTGAAGAAATGGCTTCTCAGCTGGCGGAACTGGCCGACGCATTTGTTTCCGACGGATTCGGGGTTGTGCACCGCAAGCAGACATCCGTTTACGACATTGCACGTAAACTCCCGTCGGCTTCCGGCCTGCTCGTCCTCAAAGAAATCGAATCCTTGTCTAAGGTCACCGAAGACCCTGAACGTCCCTACGCGGTTGTTCTCGGAGGCTCTAAGGTATCGGATAAGCTCGGCGTTATTGCGAATCTGCTGTCCAAAGCCAATATTCTACTGATTGGTGGCGGTATGGCCTTTACATTCCTTAAGGCCAAAGGCTATGAGGTGGGGAAGTCCCTGCTGGAAGAAGATCAGCTCGACACGGTTAAACGCTACATCGAACAGGCCGCTGAAAAAGGTGTCGATCTCGTCTTACCAGTTGACGTGGTTGCTGCCCCCGAGTTTGACAAAGATGCTGAACCCACCGTTGTGGCAGCAGATGCGATTCCGGCTGATCAAATGGGGCTTGACATCGGACCGAAATCGCAGGAACTGTACGCTGAAAAGATTCAGTCAGCGAAAACGGTGGCCTGGAACGGGCCCATGGGAGTATTCGAATTCCCGAACTTTGCCGGCGGTACCCGAGCAGTTGCTCACGCGCTATCGACCTCTGACGTATTTTCTGTCGTCGGCGGGGGAGACTCTGCAGCCGCAGTCCGACAGCTCGGATTTGACGAAGATACTTTCTCTCACATATCAACCGGAGGCGGTGCCTCTCTTGAACTTCTCGAAGGCAAGACGCTTCCGGGCATTGCAGTTTTGGAGGACTAACCGATGACACGTACACCACTTATGGCAGGCAACTGGAAAATGAATATGGATCACCTCGAGGCGATCCATCTCGTTCAAGGCCTCCACATGGACCTTTCAGATCATAACTTTGACTACTCGACAGCCGAAGTTGTTGTGATTCCGCCCTTTACCGATTTGCGTTCCGTCCAAACCGTCGTTGACGGCGATGAAATGAAAATCAAGTATGGAGCGCAAGACGTATCCACGCATGACTCCGGTGCTTATACCGGTGAAGTGTCAGCCACCATGCTGAAGAAGCTCGGCTGCTCCTACGTGGTGGTAGGACACTCTGAACGCCGCGAATACCACAATGAGTCCGATGAACTCGTAGGGGAAAAAGCACGGGTTGCGTTAGCAGCCGGTATGACCCCCATTATTTGTTGCGGTGAAGGACTCGATATTCGTAAAGCTGGCAATCAGGTATCACATGTGCTGGAACAGATTGACGGCGCTCTCAAGGGCATGTCAGCTGATGATGTGAAGACCGCAGTTATCGCTTACGAACCCATCTGGGCAATCGGCACCGGCGAAGTCGCTACCCCGGAAGACGCTCAGGAAGTATGCGGGGCAATCCGTGCGCGTATCGCGGAGCTATACGATGCGGATACGGCTGCGGCAACGCGTATTCTCTACGGTGGATCCGTCAAATCTTCCAATGTGGCTGACATCATGGCGCAAGAAGATGTTGATGGCGCCCTCGTTGGAGGAGCATCGCTTAAGGCCGATGAATTCGGCAAGATTGCGCGTTTTAACGAACAGTAATTTGCGGTAAGAGGGGTGGGAGGTGCGCGCCTCTCACCCCTCTCAACTGTCAATCGTCGTGATGTTTCGCTACACTCATAACGTCGAAATAACCGCGACGCCCATCGAACTACCGATTGTTTGAAAGAGGATGCCAAGTGGACGTATTACTGATTGTCCTCAAAGTACTGGTGGTGCTGACCAGTCTCTTTCTTATCTTGACGATTCTTATGCATAAGGGCAGGGGCGGAGGTTTATCCGATATGTTCGGAGGAGGCCTCACCTCCACCGGTGGTTCTTCTGGAGTTGCTGAGCGAAACCTCAACCGGATTACGATCGGCACCTTGGTGGTATGGACAGCTGTGATTGTCGCCATCGGAGTTTTGCAACGATTCGTTTCCTAACGAAACGCCGCCAGCTTTCGATCTCGGGCCGCCTCCTGCGAGTCCGAGATTTTTTATTGTCCTAACCGGCCGGCGCTACACGTAGCGATCGACTTTGGCGCCTGCTTTTTCGTCGCACCACCAGGTGGTGCCCACCTGATTCATAGCCGAGGCGGGAACCTCGCGGAAATCTGCACCTAAAAGCGCATGAGAAAGCACACTTGCTTTTTCCGCTCCGGAAATGACGAACCACGAATTTCGAGAGCGGCGCAGGAATGGCACCGTCATGGTGATGCGTTGCGGTGGGGGCTTGGGGGAATCTTCCACCGACGTGTAAAGCCCCTGGTGTCGAAGTGTTTCGTGAGATGGAAACAGTGATGCAAAATGACCATCGGGGCCCATTCCCAACACGGTGAGATCAAGTGCGATAGACCGTGGATCAACTCGATGGCTGACCGAAAACGTATTGACCATATGCGTTTCATACGCCTTGGCAGCATCCGCTACGTGAGCATAGTCCTCGGGTACGGGAGGCCGATGAAGGGTGAAAATAGGGAAACGTGAAGTGAGCTCACGCTCGATAATGGAATCCGTTCTATCGGGCGAATCAACACAAACATAACGTTCATCGACAAGCCACACGTGAACAGGAGACCAATCATCAATAAACTCTGGATTCGCTTCGAGTACGCAGGCAACTTTGGCGAGCATCCGCTCGGCAATAGATCCACCGGATAAACCAATGTGTACTCGGGAGCGATGCTGGGAGATTTCTCCTATCTTGCGCACAAAAGCCACCGCCGTTTTGGCGTATAGTTCCTCCGGAGTGCGCATAATGCGAACGTCGAATTCCATTACTCCGTCTCCTATTCCACCTGATCGTCAGTCAGCTGGGGCATATTTGTAGAAGCGTCGGCCCCCGCATCAATATGCAGGTCAGACCGAATAATAGTTGCGTAGTGTTCATCGGCATCGAGGCGCCGCAGATCTTCCATGAGACAGTCTGCCAGAGAACGACGATTCAGATTCACATTGGTAGTAGGTAGATTTGGACGGTGAAGTTTTGCCACCGAACAGTCGCTTTCTCGTGTTAACGCAAGGTCAGAGCCGTCTTCATGAATAAAACGAACTCCCCTAATCGTTGAAACATCTGCGGGAATAAAATGAACTGGAACATTCAATTCGGAGCGCAACCATACCGCCACCAGATAACCGGACGGATGTGAAGGACAGCCTTCGACCTCAACGTAGGCAATCGGGCGCCGTGGGCGCTCATCCAACATGGCAGCCAGGAGACCTCTCCACAGCGTTACTCCCGCCCAAGACAGATCGGTATCGCCGCGCTCATGTACGCGAGCGAGACGGCGAAGGGTGCCGATGGCATCTGGCATCGAACGAGAATCTGTAATTCGCCGCGTGGCGATCGAGCCCAGCGGATGGTCAATAGGGGAGGGCGGTGGTGTATACGGCCAATACACCACGATCGGCGTATCAGCCAGCAGCAACGGCATGACTAAAGTGTCCAATTCTTTGGCGGTGTCACCACCAGGCAGAAGTACCACAACCTCCGAAGGCCCAATTTCAGGGCCGCCGTGGATTTGAGCAGTTAAGGAATCGTCACCTGATGTCGGCTTTTCGACCACAATAATGACGCGGCACGGATGTTCTCTCGACGCCGCTCCGCAGATCTCGATGGTATCGTCGATCTGTTCTTCCGATTGGATAACCGCAATGAGATTCATGACTCGACCGAATCCACCGCCGACTCGTTGATTGAGTTCATCAACTTTCGAAGCCACCGTTGATGTCGAGGTGCGTTCTAAAACAGTAATCATGGGATCCTCCATTGACGTCCATCTCGTGCCAGCATGTGATGGGCGGATTGCGGTCCCCACGTACCGGGTCGATACGGCTCCGGACGTCCCGACTGTGCCCAATGCTCAAGGACTGGGTCGAGAATTTCCCATGACAGTTCGACTTCCCTCTGATTGGGAAAAAGAGGAGATTGACCGGCCAGTGCATCGAGGAGCAGACGTTCGTAGGCTTCGGGAGAATCTTCCGTAAAGGCATGTCCATAACCAAAATCCATTGTTACATCACGAACCCGCATATCGACGCCGGGAACTTTGGCTCCGAAGCGAATAGTGACGCCTTCGTCTGGTTGTACCCGTATGACCAGCGCATTATTGCCGAGTTCTTGAGTGGAAGAATCTTCAAACGGAATATGGGCTGCGCGTTTAAAGACGACGGCAATTTCCGTTACCCGTTTCCCTAAGCGTTTTCCGGTTCGCAAATAAAACGGGACACCCGCCCAGCGTCGCGTATCAACATATACAGTCAGGGCAGCGAAAGTATCGGTTGTTGAATCGGGACCGATATTGTCTTCTTCAAGATATCCGCAGACTCGTTTGCCACCTTGCCAACCCGAGCTGTATTGGCCGACGGCTGAAGCTACCGCGAGGTTATCGGGTAACCGCACAGCCGATAGCACCTTTTCTTTTTCTGTCGCTACATCCGCACTATCAAAGGTAACGGGCTCTTCCATGGCGGTGAGGGCGAGAAGCTGGAGCAGATGATTTTGCATCACATCTCGTGCTGCCCCAATACCGTCGTAGTAGCCGGCACGTGTACCGATGCCGATATCTTCCGCCATGGTGATCTGGACGTGATCCACATAGCGCGCGTTCCACAGCGGCTCGAACATGATGTTGGCAAAACGCATGGCAAGAATATTCTGAACGGTCTCTTTACCCAGGTAGTGGTCGATACGAAAGGTTTCCTCTTCATCGAAAACGCCGCGCAAAACCTGAGACAATTCTCGGGCAGTAGATAGATTATGGCCGAAGGGTTTTTCAATAATAACGCGGCGAAAGGCGTCACCGTGCTCACTGTTTAAACCGGACCGCGCAAGCTGTTCAACCACCGATGGGAAATAATCCGGTGGAATTGACAAATAGAAAGCGTGATTTCCGCCGGTGCCTCGCGTTTGGTCGAGTTCACGAACCGTATGCGCCAACCGATCGAAGGCTCCATCGTCATCAAATGTTCCCGATACGAAACGGAGGCCATCTTTGAACTGATTCCACGTGGCATCCTGAAACGGCGTGCGAGCATAGCGCTGGACAGATTTGAGAATAAAGTCTTCAAACTGTGCGGACGACCAGTCGCGACGAGCAAAACCAATGAGGGTAAATGCCGGATGCAGTAGGCCGCGGTTAGCTAAGTCGTAGAGTGCGGGCACGAGTTTTTTGCGCGCTAAATCTCCGGTGATACCGAAGATAACGAGACCGCACGGCGGAGCTATTAATGGAAGCCGCCGATCTCGGGGATCGTGTAAGTCAGGAAAAGCTCCTGCGGATGATGAACTCAAATTTTTTCCTCCCTTCGCACCTACCTCCACATACTCTACGTCAATAATGAGTAAAGAACTGATTTGCACACGCAGCAGAGTACTCCGGTGGTGAAAACTGCAACGACCATTGACCTCGTCGTTACACTACAACCATGAGTAATAAGAACACGTGGGGAATGACTCCAGAACTGGTTGAAACCATAGCGGCCGGATACGACTTCGATGAAGACAGCATCGCCCTCGGCTCGCTAATTGACGATAACGGCACCTATCCGCAAGCGCAGATCCGTATACCGCTCCATGCTATGAATCGTCACGGTCTGATCGCCGGCGCAACCGGCACCGGTAAAACCCGCACGTTACAACTCATTGCCGAAGGACTCGCCAGCCAAGGCGTGTCCGTCTTTCTCACCGACGTCAAAGGCGACCTCACCGGACTGGCACAACCGGGGGAACCTTCCGACCAGCTACTGGCACGAACAGAAGATATTGGACAGGACTGGAAACCTGACGCATTCACCCTGGAAATGTTGTCTTTGGGGGCGCAGGCCGAACGCGGCACCCCCGTACGCGCCACCGTCTGTGACTTCGGCCCACTGCTGATGGCGAAAGTACTCGACCTCAACACCACCCAAGAACAAGCTTTGCAACTGATCTTTAGCTGGGCCGACAGGCGGGGGCTGGCCCTGATCGATCTAAAAGATCTTAAAGCGGTCGTGCAGTACCTCACCGATGAAGGAAAATCAGAGCTGAAGGAAATCGGAGGAATATCCTCCGCTACCGCCGGCGTCATTCTGCGATCAGTATCGGTGCTGGAAAGCCAGGGTGGTGACGTGTTCTTTGGCACTCCGGCATTCGATACCGCCGATTTCTTTCGGCTTGACGAGGACGGACGTGGGGTCATATCCTCCCTCGCAATTCCGCAACTAGATTCGCGGCCCGCCCTCGTCTCGACTTTCATCATGTGGTTATTGGCCGATCTATTTGACACCCTGCCCGAGGTCGGAGATCAACCCAAACCAAAACTCGTATTCTTTTTCGACGAAGCCCATCTGCTCTTCAAATCTGCTTCTCCCACTTTCCTCGATCAGGTCGTGCAAACCGTTAAGCTCATCCGTTCAAAGGGTGTTGGCGTATTTTTCATTACCCAAACTCCGCAGGATGTCCCGGAAGATGTATTGGCGCAACTGGGCTCGCGGGTCATGCACGCGTTGCGTGCCTACACCCCAAAAGATGTCGACAAACTCAAGAATACGGTTTCTACTTTCCCCAATACACCATTGGACCTCGAAGAAGTGATTACCAATCTGGGAACCGGTGAAGCCCTCATCACCGTGCTAGGGGAGAAGGGAGTTCCCACCCCGGTGGCACCGACACGGCTATGTGCGCCCGCAGCAGATATGGGGGTAGCCGATGATGAGGTCATTAAGAAAGTCATCGAAGAATCGAAAATTCGAACTCAATATGTCGAAGCTACCGACCCGTATTCTGCTTTTGAGGCTCTGACTGAGGCCGGCTCCCAAGGCACTCATGCACCTGCGACTGAGCGCGACGACTCCGCGGCATCGCAAGATAGCCAACCGGATATTGGCACAAAGTACACCGACGAGGAGTTAGAAGACGCTATTGTGAATCCGACATCACGGCGGAAAACAGGGTCTGTTTCGCGGAAAGAGGCCGATACCGTCTCCGATGTTGTAACCGGAATGCTCGGCAACGCTATGCGATCATTTGGCACCCAGCTGGGACGAGAAATTTCACGTACTATCTTCGGAACCAGGCGCCGACGTCGACGATAAAAGAAAATGATGAGGGGCTCCGGCTTAGGGAGCCGCTCATCATTTATCGAAACAGGTCAGGCGAGAACTTCGCGAGCGGTACGAACAACCGCATCGGTAGTGATTCCGAAGTGTTCGAATAGTTCACCGGCACTACCGACACCGCCGAAGGAATCCATGGCGACAGCTTTACCTTCACATCCGAGGTACTTCAGCCACGGCATGGCAATACCGGCTTCCACCGAAACTCGGGCGGTAACCTCTGCCGGCAGAACCGATTCGCGGTAGTCATCGTCCTGCGCGTCAAACCATTCCATACACGGAACAGAAACAACGCGGACCTTGACATCCGACAATTCCTCCTTGGCCGCCAGCGCTAGCTGCACCTCGGAACCAGATGCCATGATGATGAGCTCAGGCGTTCCCTCACAGTCCGACAATACGTAGGCACCGCGAGCCACGCCCTCCGCCGATGCCAAGGCTCCCTCGCCGCGCGCGGGGTTCGGAAGTGCCTGCCGCGACAGGATAAGGCCCACCGGACCATCCTGCTCGAGTGTTGCCTTCCATGCCTGTGCCGTCTCAGCAGCATCTGCGGGACGAACAATCTGCAGGTTGGGAATCGCACGGTAAGCGGCGAGATGCTCAACCGGCTGGTGGGTGGGGCCATCCTCGCCCACACCAATCGAATCGTGCGTCCACACGTAGGTGACCGGCAGATTCATTAACGCCGCCAGACGCACCGCACCGCGCATGTAATCGGAGAAGACGAAGAACGTGCCGCCGTAAACGCGAGTCAGCCCTTCTAGCGCAATACCATTGAGCACCGCACCCATTCCATGTTCACGCACCCCAAAGTGAAGGTTGCGACCGTATGGGTTGCCGGCAAACATCTTCGAGGAACGCTCAACCGGCAGGAATGAGGGTTCTCCTTTCATGAGGGTATTATTCGAACCCGCGAGGTCGGCCGAGCCACCCCACAGTTCGGGAAGAACCGGGGCAATGGCGTTAATAACTTGTCCCGAGGCCGCCCGAGTTGCAACTGCCTTACCCTCTTCAAAAGCAGGTAGCGACTGCTCCCAACCTTCCGGCAAGCGGCCGTCGCGAAGACGGTCGAGAAGTTCAGATTCTTCCGGATTGTCCTTCTGCCACTGAGAGAACTTCTCATCCCAAACCCGGCGAGCCTCACGGGCGCGGTCAGCCACGTTTTGGCGGGCATGAGCCACGGCCTCTTCGTCAACAGCGAACATTTCGTCCGTGGGGAGTCCAAGTTCTGCCTTCAGGCCCTGGAGGGCGTCATCGCCCAGAGGTGAGCCATGAATTCCACCGGTATTCTGTTTTTCGGGAGTGGGCCAACCGATAATGGTGCGCAAAGCGATAATCGACGGCTTCGAAGTTTCGGCTTCGGCAGCTTCAAGAGCGGCATTTAACGCGTCAACGTCTTCTGTATAGCCGTCTTCTGTCTGCCAGCTGACCGACTGCGTATGCCACCCGTAGGCTTCGAAGCGCTTAAGCACATCTTCGTTGAAAGCAATATTCGTGTCATCTTCAATGGAAATGTGGTTGTCATCCCAGATCAGAATAAGATTACCCAGTTTTTGCGTGCCCGCCAGCGAACAGGCTTCTGAGCTGATGCCTTCCTGCAGACAACCGTCCCCGGCTATTACGTACACCCGGTGATCAAAGGGGGATTCTCCCTCGGGAGCTTCAGGATCAAACATGCCGCGGATGCGTCGCTGCGCCATAGCCATACCGACAGCAGATGATAGGCCAGACCCAAGAGGACCGGTAGTAATTTCTACAAAATCCGTGTGCTTATACTCTGGGTGACCGGGAGTAAGTGAATTAAAAGTACGGAACTTTTTGAGATCGTCAAGCTCGAGGCCGGCTCCCGCAAGGTACAGGCTAATGTACTGTGTCAGCGAAGAGTGGCCCGCGGAAAGGACGAAACGGTCCCGTCCCAACCACAGGTGATCTTGCGGATCGAGCTTCATGCGTCGCTGATAAAGGAGATAGGCCGCCGGTGCCAGAGAAATCGCGGTCCCTGGGTGTCCGGAACCGGCTTCCTCAACAGCATCAGCAGCCAGCATTTTCGCGGTTTTCACCGCGCGAGTATCGAGTTCATTCCAGGCCAGCGCCATGGTCACCTCTCTGTGTAGTAATTAGCGTGATATATCGAGACTAACCCCTTTTATCGTGGGCGTCCCGTCAGTTGCGTCAAGTTGTCATCACAATGGCTACGCTGACCTCAGGATAACAACATCTCAGCGTTACTACACAGGACCTAGGCACCCCGACAGCCACACCAGCGCCACTTCGAATAGGCCTCCAGTTACAATGCCGGTATGCCAGCTCATGCCACAGACTCGTTACGCCGCTGCCACCACGATTTCATTGACTTCCTATCAGTTGAAAAAGGGGCATCGGATAACACGGTCGCTTCCTATAGCCGTGATCTCACGAGATTCCTGCGCGATATCGGTGCCGACACCCCGATTACTGAAGTCGATACCGCAATGGTGCAAAACCATTTGGCGGGGCTGGCATCAGGACGCGTCACCGGCAGGCAACTGGCGCCCTCGTCAATCGCAAGGGCACGCTCATCGATACGGGCGCTATTCCGATTCGCCATTGATGAAGATATTGCCACTGCTGATCCAACCACAGACCTTGACCCGGTGCGTCCAGCTCAATCCCTACCGAAAGCTTTACGCATTGACCAGGTTACGGCGATGCTTCAGGCCGCCCACAAACATCCGGGGGCGATCGGTTTACGCGATACCGCACTGGTCGAATTACTATACGGAACCGGAGGGCGCATTTCGGAAATTGTCACTCTCACCCCCGATAACCTTGAACTCGACAGCGATTTTCCGCACGTCACACTTTTTGGCAAAGGTCGCAAAGAACGTATCGTGCCTTTGGGACAGTTCGCTATTGACGCGCTGGTGGCATACATGCGTTACGGGCGACCAGAACTGGCCGCCAAAGGAAACGGCTCTCACGCGTTATTCCTTAATAAACGAGGGCGCCCTCTTTCACGTCAAAGTGCGTGGGAAGCTATTTCCCAAATCGCTACGGAAGCGGGCCTCGACGACCACGTCTCACCGCATATGCTTCGCCACTCATTTGCCACCCACCTGCTCGAAGGAGGAGCTTCCATTCGAGATGTACAGGAACTTTTAGGACACGCCAGCGTTAATACCACCCAGATTTATACGAAAGTATCCATTGCAACGCTACGCGAAGTACACGCTGCCACCCACCCACGCGCGCTGGGGTAGAGTGTCTGCGACACACTGAGCTAAGCAATGTCATATCCTTGGAATGTGAGTGACATACAGCCTGGACTGGTACCCGTACCCCCGGAAGGGGGCCGTGATGACGATTTTCCCGTGCCCGAGCCGTTAGCCGGACATGGGCCGGCACGCATAATTGCTATGTGCAATCAAAAGGGAGGGGTGGGGAAAACCACCACCACCATTAACTTGGCGGCCGCACTCGCGGAATACGGTCGGCGTGTTTTGATTGTCGATTTTGATCCGCAAGGTGCCGCCAGTGCCGGGCTTGGCATTAACTCCCAAGATCTTGACCTTACGATCTATAATCTCTTGCTTGGATCGCAGCAGAGCATTGTCGATGCCATTCAAGAAACAGGAATCGACGGGCTTGATCTAGTGCCAGCAAATATTGATTTATCTGCGGCGGAAGTTCAGCTCGTCAATGAAGTTGCGCGCGAGCAGGCGTTGACGCGAGCGTTGCGACCTGTCATTGACGACTACGACGCGATTTTTATTGATTGTCAGCCGTCGCTCGGGCTCCTCACTGTCAACGCCCTCACCGCTGCCCACGGCGTCATGATTCCGCTGGAAGCCGAGTTCTTTGCTTTACGCGGTGTGGCGCTTCTTATTGACACGATTGATATGGTGCATGATCGTCTCAACCCGCGGCTCAAAATTGACGGTATTTTAGCGACCATGGTGGACACTCGAACACTGCATGCCAGAGAAGTTCTCGAGCGGCTTGAGCAAGCTTTCGGAGATAAGGTTTACGACACCAAAATCAATCGTACGGTTAAATTTCCCGACGCCTCTGTGGCAACTGAGCCTATTACGAGTTACGCTCCTACCCATCCTGGAGCTCACGCCTACCGCCGGCTGGCACGCGAAGTGATTGCCCGTGGAGACACCGCCTAGTCCGGTGGAAAGCCTGCCCGTACTCGACCACGACGAGCAGCCCGATAACACCGACGGTAAATTCGTCGTGGCGCTTGACAATTTCACCGGCCCATTTGATCTTCTGCTTGGGCTTATTACCAAACGGCAACTTGATATTACGGAAATTGCGCTGGCCCAGGTAACTGATGATTTTATCGCGCATATGAAAACCGTCTCCGACCTGTCTCAGACCACCGAATTCGTAGTTGTTGCGGCAACGCTTCTCGACATGAAAGCGAGAAGTCTCCTTCCCCATGAGGATAACGGTGGCGATGAGGACTGGGAATATCTGGAGGCTCGAGATCTGCTGTTTTCTCGACTCTTGCAGTACCGTGCCTTCAAAGAGGTGTCTGCTATCTTCGGACGCTTATGGGATCTTCACGCACACCGTCACCCGCGTGAAGCTGAACTCGAACCACAGTACGCTGCGCTCCTGCCTAAGCTTCGCTGGTCAGCTACGCCGTCTCAACTGGCGCGTTTGGCGGCCGATGCGCTATCGCGAAAACCGCCGACAGTGGTCACAACTCACCTGCATGATCCGCTGGTGCCGGTACGCCCTCAGGCAGAGTACATTGCATCAGTATTACGATTGTCGCGGTGGTCAACATTTACAGACCTGTGCGCCAATGCGCCCGACCTGAATACTATCGTTTCCCGCTTCCTAGCCATCCTTGACCTCTATCGGGAGGGACTGATTCGATTTCAGCAGGAGTATCCGCTTGCCCCACTCACAATTGAATGGAGCGGAGAGGATACCGACATCTCATCAATCCACATTGATGATGAAAACGAGAACGATCACACCTTTACGGTAGATGCAACAGGTGGCTAACACACGTAGACTACCGTTAGCCACGCGATATTGCCGGGAGGACAAAATGGAAACGCAGGCCACTCTTTCAACAGCGACGGATAGGGAAATCCGTCGGGGAATTGAAGCGATTCTGATGGTAATCGATGCTCCCGCCTCAGCCGTCGATATCGCAACTGCGCTTGACGCTCCCGTCCATCGGGTCGAAAACACGCTGCAAGACTTGCGCGATGAATATATTCGCGATGGTCGCGGCTTTGAACTTCGGCACGTCGGCGAAGGGTGGCGCATGTATTCGGCAGCTGACTGCGATGGGGTTGTACGCGAGTTCATTGTCGGCAATCACACCCAAAAACTCAGCCAAGCAGCGCTTGAAACCCTGGCTATCGTGGCCTACCGACAACCCGTTACCCGCGCACAAGTGGGAGCTATCCGGGGAGTGAATGTTGACTCTGTCATGCGTAACCTCGTTACCCGCGGCCTCATTGAGGACGCTGGAGAAACCGCGAGCGGAGCAACCCTATTCCACACGACAACCGAATTTCTTGCACGGATGGGGCTACAGAGCCTAGACGAACTGGCCCCATTGGCGCCCTACCTGCCCGATCACGACGAGCTCGATGAGCTCGCCAATATGGAGAACTCATGAAACACGATCCCCATGTTTCCGATGGCACCCGCCTACAAAAAGTCATTTCACAAGCGGGAATCGCTTCACGCCGGCACGCTGAAAAACTGATTGCTTCAGGGCGCGTTACCGTTGATGGCCAAGTGGTTCGTAAACTGGGAACGCGCGTAGATCCCCGGCGCCAAGTCATTCATGTCGATGGAGATAGGATTCTCATTGAGGATGAGCAACTCACCATCGCCCTCAACAAGCCCGTAGGGGTGGTGTCGACCATGAATGACCCGGAGGGGCGCCCCTGTTTAGCGGACTATACGCAGGAATATACTCAGCGGCTTTATCACGTTGGCAGACTCGATACCGATACCGCCGGTCTCATTCTGCTCACCAATGATGGTGAGCTTTCACACCGTCTCATGCATCCATCGTGGGAAATTCCGAAAACCTATGTAGCAACCGTGTCTGGAGAGGTTCCGCGAGGTCTGCGCAAGAAGCTGTTGCGAGGTATTACGCTGGAGGACGGGCCGGTAACAATCCAAAATTTCGACATTAAAGACTTCTACGGTGACCTCACGCTGGTTGAAATCACCCTTCATGAAGGACGTAACCGCATCGTGCGACGCGTCCTTGAAGAGGTTGGATTCCCCGTGATCGAACTCGTCCGCACGCAGTTTGGCCCCGTCCACATCGGGCGTCTCCATCCGGGCGTGACTCGCAAAATTGAAGGAGATATCTTGACCGAACTGTACCGAAGCGTCAAGTTGTGAGTTCCTATGGTTAATATCTCGACAAATCCCGACGGACGGCCTATCGCAACTTCAGGGCCAGTTTTGGTTATCGGAAGTGGCCTCCTGGGAGCGTCCGCAGCCCTGGCGTTGCGGGCCGCTCATATTGACGTCTACCTTGACGATACCTCTCCCACTTCACTGGCTTTGGCGCGTGATTTAGGAGCCGGAATCCCTCTGGGGAAGGAATCTTTGCAACCGTCTCTGGTGATTGTTGCGGTACCTCCGGATGTCACTGCTCAATGTGTAATTCGAGCTTTGGAAAACTATCCGACAGCGGTTGTTACCGACGTCGCCTCCGTCAAGAAATTGGTGATCGAAGAAGTTCTCGATTCCGGTATCGATGCCGGACGATACGTCAGTTCTCATCCCATGGCTGGGCGTGAACGCAGCGGTGCCGCCGCTGCCGATCGAGACTTATTTATCGGCAGGCCGTGGGTGGTCATACCCCATCCGCACTCAAATGACGAAGCACGGCTACGGGTGCGCGAATTGGCAATAGACATGGGAGCATTCGTGGCCGAGCTCGATGCGCAAGAACACGATGAGGCAGTGGCGTTGATTTCCCACGTTCCGCAGCTCGTCTCGTCACTACTCGCCGCCCGCTTGCACGATGCCAGTGATGATGCTCTCGCACTGGTCGGCCAAGGGCTGCGTGACACCACCCGTATTGCCGCATCGGATCCGCGGTTGTGGACATCGATTGTTTCGGGAAACTGTGGGCCTGTCGTCTCTGTTTTGCGAAAGTTCAAAGACGACCTCGACACCCTCATTGCTGGATTACAGTCGGGGGCTTCACGTGGTTTCGGTGCCGAAGGCTCCGTAGGCGCCATTAACGCTGTGATTGATTCCGGTAATGATGGCGTAGCGCGTATACCCGGTAAACACGGTGGGGCACCTCGCAGATGGGGCATCGTTGAAGTTCTCGTACCCGATAAGCCCGGAGAGCTGGGACGCTTGTTTTCTGAGCTGGGAGCCATTGGTATCAATATAGAAGATCTCACCCTAGACCATTCCGCCCACCAAAAAGTCGGATCTGCTCGACTCATGGTTGACCCCACCCGGGCACGCGAGGCCGAAATCGAACTTGAAGCCCGCGGTTGGCGCATCGTTTCACACTAGGAGGACGCGTGGACAGCAACTCATTACCTATCGATCATTCACGTTTGCAGGATCTGGTTAGCTCACACGGCCTATCCGTGGCGATTGATGGTCCGTCCGGATCTGGAAAATCAACGATTGCTCGCCGTCTTGCACGCGAACTAGGCATCGGTTATCTCGACACCGGCGCCATGTATCGGGCGTTGACCTGGTACTGTCTCCACGCTGATTTGCCACTTGACGATCACGATGCTGTGGCTGGGGCGGCCGATTCTTTTCCCCTTCAATTAGCGACCTCGCCGGATGATTTCCGCGCGGTGGTTGGAGAACACGACGTAACGGAGGCAATCCGCCAGTCAGAGATTTCACGTCAAGTTTCGCTGGTGGCAACAAATCTCTCGGTTCGAGAATCTCTTGTGCGTCGCCAGCGCGAAATCATTAGCGAAGCGGTTAACAACGGTCATGGCATGGTCGTTGAAGGGCGCGATATCACAACGGTGGTGGCGCCAGATGCAGATGTGCGCATCCTCCTCACCGCGTCGGAGGCCGCGCGATTGGCGCGCCGCACCGAGCAGTTACACGGCAGGGTGGACGACACCCTAGTGGAGCAAACTCGGGCGGAGGTTGTAGACCGCGATGCAAAAGATTCCACGGTGGTGGAGTTTTCGACGGCGGCCGACGGAGTGACCACTCTTGATTCCTCATCGCTGACCATCGATGAAACGATGGACGCTGTTTTCGCGCTGGTTGCGGCCGCTCTGGAAGGCAAAGCTGATGAGGAAAAAATCAACGATGCTAAAGCACAGGCGATGCGTTCGTCGCTGCTGCAATATGATTTAACCGAAGAAGATGTTGATCTACTCGATGCCCGCATGGAGCAAACTGATGGAGAGCTGGTGCAGGCGGGGTTGCCGGTGCTCGCCATCGTGGGTCGCCCTAATGTCGGCAAATCAACGCTTGTCAATCGGATTTTGCAAAGACGTGCGGCAGTGGTGCAAGATACTCCCGGAGTTACTCGCGACCGGGTGTCCTATTCGGCTCACTGGAACGGACGAGATTTCACTGTCGTGGACACCGGTGGCTGGGAAGTCGATCTTAAAGGTCTCGATCGTTCGGTCGCCGAACAAGCCGAAATAGCGATAGAAATGGCTGACGCCGTGCTATTTGTCGTTGATGCTAGCGTTGGCGCTACATCCACCGATGAGAGAATCGTGAAACTTCTGCGCAGAAGCGGAAAGCCTGTGCTGCTGGCTGCGAATAAGGTTGACTCCGATACCTTAGAGGCCGACGCGGCGATGCTTTGGTCGCTCGGATTGGGGGAACCATTAAGCGTCTCTGCTCTCCACGGCCGTGGATCGGGTGACCTCCTCGATGCCATTATTGACGTTTTGCCGAAGGAATCAGCTATAGCAACGGCACTACCTGAACACGGTCCGCGACGGGTGGCGCTGATTGGCCGCCCAAATGTGGGCAAATCCTCCCTGTTGAATAAGTTGGCGGGACACAGTCGGGTAGTTGTTGATGACACTGCGGGAACCACTCGAGATCCCGTTGATGAACTCATCGAAATTGACGGTTCACCCTGGTGGTTTATCGACACCGCTGGAATTAAACGCAAGATGCACCGCACCCGTGGAGCTGACTATTACGCGTCTTTGCGGACGCAGGCAGCCGTGGAGAAAGCTGAGGTAGCTCTTGTTCTCCTCGATGCTTCAACTACCGTTAGCGAACAGGATGTGCGCATCGTGCAGCAAGCCGTGGATGCGGGGCGCGCGCTGGTGATTGTCAACAATAAGTGGGACTTAGTGGATGCAGAACGTCGCGCGGATTTGCGTTACGAGCATGAGAAGGATCTTGCCCATGTATCGTGGGCACCCACGATTAACCTATCGGCGAAAACTGGCTGGCATACTAATCGAATCGTGCGCGCCCTTAATACCGCGTTGCATGGCTGGGAAACTCGCGTTTCGACGGGAAAGCTCAATGCTTTTCTCGGAGAACTCGTGGCCGCCCATCCACACCCCGTTCGGGGTGGGAAGCAGCCGCGCATTCTGTTTATCACGCAGGTGGGGATTCGCCCTCCGCGATTTGTCATATTCACCACCGGATTCCTCGATCCCGGCTACCGCCGATTTATTGAGCGTCGCCTGAGAGAGAAATTCGGTTTCGCCGGCACTCCTATGAAGATGAGTGTGCGCGTGCGAGAAAAGCGTCGCAGATAGGATTGCATTATGGCTATTTCAAAAGTACTGCTCTACTACGCGTTTGCCCCCATTCCGGATCCTGACGCTATTCGATTGTGGCAGCGGGATCTATGCGAATCGCTCAACCTGCGAGGTCGCATTCTCATTTCCCGCGACGGCTTTAACGGCACGGTTGGTGGGGAGCTCAATGCGATGAAGATTTATCGACGTAAGACCCGCGAGTACCCTGCCTTTCGGGATATTGATTTCAAATGGAGCGAAGGGTCCGGTCTTGATGAATCCGGAGCCAGTCTTGATTTTCCGCGACTGTCGGTAAAAGTCCGTGATGAGGTCGTCTCTTTCGGAGTACCGGACGAGGTTGAGGTCGATGCCGGTGGTGTGATTGGTGGGGGAGAGCACCTGAAACCCGAAGAGCTCCACGAGCTGATGGATGCCAGGGGCGATGAAGTCGTATTCTTCGACGGACGCAACGCCTGGGAAGCACGCATCGGACATTTCGCCAATGCCGTTATTCCCGATGTGCGCACCTCAAAGGATTTCATCGCTGAACTGGATTCGGGTAAGTACGATGCGCTGAAGGATAAGCCGGTTGTCACCTACTGCACCGGCGGCATCCGTTGTGAGCTATTGTCTGCCATGATGAAAAAACGCGGTTTTTCCGAGGTTTATCAAATGGACGGCGGTATTGTCCGATACGGCGAGAAATATGGAAATGACGGATACTGGCAAGGCTCGCTCGCGATTTTCGACGGTCGCGAAGTGATGGACTTCGGCATTAATCCCAAGGTCTTATCGACATGTGATAGTTGCGGTATGCCCACCGCTCGTCTGGCGAACTGTACGGAACCCGCCTGTCGCAAACGTCTGCTCTGCTGCCAAGAATGCGAATCCGTATCGTGCCGCGAACATAGTCGAGAATCGACGCGGAAATAAAGCGGATTGTCGAGTCCAGGTTTCCTGAGATAGCTCCGAAGAGGATGTGTTTTACACAAGTAGTTTCCTGAAGCGGAGTGTACGTGCAGGCTTTCGCTTAGCGGCGCGTCAAGAATTTCGCTGGGAAGTACGTCTCGGATTGTGCTTGATGCGCTGCCACGAGTGGGGCTCGGTCGGATTTGCGCGGGGGCGTCGGCGCCGCCAGGGCCGCACATGCGGGAATGCAAAGCGTCGTTTCGTTAACAGGGCGCGTACGCCGTCGCTTGCCAGTACGAGTACTGCCAGCCATACACCGATGAAAGTGGGCCACTGATCTGGCGCGATTCTTTCACCAATAATCACGGCGACGATGGTGACGAGAATTGGTTCCACATAAGATAAAAGACCGAATAGCGTATACGGCAGTTCTTTAGCGGCCATGACATAAGTCACCATACCGACAATGGAAACTGTTCCGAGCAGAAGCAGAATCGTCGCTAAACGCAGGTCGCCCCACGCTTCGATCAAACCCCCATCTTTGGTGGCGTACCACAATGCTAGTGGAGACGACAAAGCCATTTCCCAAGCAAGTGCTCCCACGCCATCCGTTTGAAAAATGCGTCGCACCACAAAATAGGAGGGATAACCTAAAGCCACCGCAAGTGTAGGCCATCCGATTCCGCCTGATCGCCACACCTCATATATGACGGCTAGGAGGGCGACAGCGGCAGCAATCGCACTGAGATGAGTTAACTTCTCTTTGAAGATGACGGCACCAACCAGGACCATTACCAGCGGAAGCAAAAAATAGCCCAAAGTTACCTCGAGAGCGTGACCGGCCTGTGGAGCCCATCCGAATAACCACATTTGGAACCCCAGCATGGGGGCGGTAAACGCATACGCGAGGAGTTTTCGTGGCTGCGCAATGACGCGTCGCAGCTCACCGGAGAACCAGAACCAGCGGCCGGAAACTGCCAGCAAAAACAGTATGCCCGGCACCGTCAAAAGAGTGCGCCAACCCCACACCTGTAGCCCATTTAGTGGATTAGCTTGGGCGGCAAGAAATGCAAAAGCCGCAAAACTTGCGGAGGACATGACGGATATCAGAACACCGCGAGAAGTCATTGAACACCACTCTTATACGCAAAAAAAGATGGGGAAGACGAGGCTCATTTGCGCCACCGGGGGCGAGCCACGCAGAAGATTGTAGCGCCATTCTTCTTTCTAAGCCACGTCAGATCTACACGAAAACCGAGGAATGAATAGAAGTTTCACTTCCTGTCTAACTAGTGACCAGCAGACTTTCGAGAGCTAGACTGAGGGCGCTTTCCAGATTTGACGCAGGCTATGCATCCTTGAGGAGTTGATCGCATGTCGTGGTGTTACACCGCCCTCGACGACGCCCGGACCGATGTCACAGGCCAGCGACCACGAGTAGTCATTATTGGTTCAGGTTTCGCCGGTCTTTTCGCAGCAAAAAAACTAGCAAATGCAGATGCCGAGGTCATCGTGGTGGGAAAATCAACCCATCACCTATTTCAGCCGTTGCTCTATCAGGTAGCGACCGGGATTCTGTCACCCGGTGAAATTGCACCCTCCACCCGGGAGGTTTTACGCAAGCAGAAGAATGCGTCAGTGCTATTGAGTGAAGTCACCGATATTGATCTCAAGTCGCGCGTACTTACACTCAAAGAATTGGGAGAATCACGGTACTTACCATATGACTATCTCATTGTTGCTGCCGGAGCTGGACAATCCTATTTCGGTCATGACGAATTCGCGTCATTCGCGCCCGGCATGAAGAGCGTGGACGATGCGCTCGAACTGAGGGCACGTATCTTTAGCTGTCTAGAAATGGCAGAAATCGCAGAAGATAACGACGAACGTAATCGGCTGATGACGTATGTGGTGGTGGGGGCTGGCCCCACCGGAGTGGAAATGGCGGGACAGATTCGAGAGCTGACTCAACGCACTGTCAGCGGAGAATACCGTCGTATTAATCCCTCTGATGCGCGGGTGATACTACTGGATGCAAATGATCGTGTGCTCGCGCCATTCGGTGACAAACTCTCGAGAAAAGCCCAGCGTAAGTTGGAATCTATCGGTGTTGAAATCAAGCTGGGTGCGAAGGTTGTTGGCGTCGATGTTGATGGAATTACAGTGCAGAATTCGGTGGGTGATACCGAACAGATTGGCGCCGGATGCAAAGTCTGGGCTGCCGGTGTTGAGGCGTCGCATTTGGGCGCAAAAATTGCCGATCAAACCGAGTGCGAGATCGACCGTGCCGGTCGTCTCTTGGTCAATGATGATTGCACCGTCCCCGGGCACCCGGAAGTGTTTGTGGTCGGCGATATGATGGCGCTCAATGGCCTTCCGGGCGTTGCACAGGTTGCCATCCAGTCCGGTCGTTTCGCGGCCGAAGAGATTCGTGCGGAGTTGGCGGGGAAGAAGCGCGCAGGTATTTTCAAATACCGTGATCGCGGTTCCATGGCAATCATCAGTAAGTTCAGTGCGGTTGTCAAAATAGGGAAGTTTGAGATCGGTGGATTTATCGCCTGGGTTGCCTGGCTGTTCCTTCACCTGCTCTACATCGTCGGCTTTAAAGCACAGATATCAACGCTGGTTCACTGGGCCATCGCGTTTGTGACCGACCACCGTGCCGAGCGAGTGATTACCCGCCAGCAAATGGTGGGGCGATTAGCGTTGAAGCAACTGGGTGCTGATTTTCATCCGACTATTACTGGGGTGGCGGATCCCGACTCTATTGATCCCACATCGATTAATAGGGGAGTCGACGAGTAGTGGCATGTGCTAGTTAGCGCTTATGCCACCTTGGGCGATTTCGTGGAGGGCGTTCAAATGCTTCTCCCAGGAGGTTCGACCGGCGGAGGTGAGAGAAAACCACGTCCGTGGGCGCTTGCCGATGTAGCCCTTTTTGACCTTAATCAAGCCTAGTTCTTCCAGTTGTGTCGCCTGACGTGATAACACCGAGTCGCTTACTTCGAGAAGATCGCGCAAACTGGCAAAATCAAGAGCTTCAACACCGGAGAGCGCAGCCATAAAAGAAAACCGCACCGGATGATTCAAGGCTTCGACGAGATCGTGACGCGGATGGGTATTCATCGTTCCAGCTCCACCACTGCTGAGATAATTGCTGCAACCGCGATGACACAGCCTGAAATGATCCGGGCATAGGGGAATGGATTGAATACTCCTACATTCCACGCGAACATCCAGATCAATATGAAGGCTATCCAGCGGTGTTTAAAGCGATATTTGGCTGTTCTGCCGTAGTACAAGCTAAGCGTAATACTGACCGCCATCCAGCAGCACATCGGAATCAATCCACGCTAAATCGAGTCTTCGGGATACATAAATAAGAAAAGTGAGGTCGGGATCCCTACTCCTAAGGCTCCGAGCGCCTGCGGCCATCCGGAACGAGCTTTGACATGTGCGGATAGCTTTCGGGCCTCCTCCAAGCGTGTGGAAGCGGTGTCAGAGTTCATCGGTTCCATGATGATCCTTTCGCCATATTGAAACTCTAACAAGTACTTTCTTGTACCTATTTGGGGTCGTGAGAACGCATCATCGATGCGATTCGTAATCTGCTTTCATCTGGGCACATATCGGGGGAGCGATAGCAACGATCGCACGACTGCCGTTGCAGTGGCCATTGATCCAGTGGTCATGTAAGGCTCGGTAGCTTCGGGGATTGAGCCACCGACTACCGTTTGTTGACAGCCCATCTCGCGCATGAAATGCGAGATTGCGTAGTTCAACTGACCCGCAATAGAAAATGCCCGGCAGGACAAACTTCCTACCGGGACTTGCGTCGGGCTGGCGGGATTTGAACCCACGACCCCTTGACCCCCAGTCAAGTGCGCTACCAAGCTGCGCCACAGCCCGTTTCACTCGTCGAGTGCAACAGCAATGATTCTAACGTACTGCGAATGATGATTACCAATCGATCGAAAAACATGGTGGAGGGGCTACCATAACGTGTCAGCCCCTCCACCTGATGAGTCAATCGACGGGCTTAAATAGCTCGCACAGACAGCGAGTCCTGTTTCTTTGCCAGACCCGCTTGGAACACGATGGCTACGGTAGCAATAACTACCCCAATGAGATCCGTCGTCGTATTCGGGGACATCATCGTCAACGCGCCAATGAAGAATATGACGCGGATATACCACGGAACTTCGACCATGAGGTGCCCCTCCACCGCCACAGCCAGTAAAAGCACACCGAATATGGCGGTTAACGATACTGACACGGCCTCTGTCAGAGAGGCTCCTTGCATCAGCATGGCAGGATTTAAGACGAACATGTAGGGAATAATGTACCCTGCTAAAGCCAAACGCATAGACTGTAGCCCGGTTCGCATAGGATCGGCTCCCGATAAACCTGCCGCGGCAAATGATGCTAGCGCCACCGGCGGGGTGATATTTGCGAATAGTCCGAAGTAGAACACAAACATATGTGCTACCAGCGGCTCTACGCCGAGTTCGGCCAATGCGGGAGCCGCCATTGTGGCTGTAATGATATACGTCGGAATGGAAGGTAATCCCATTCCCAGGATGATTGAGGCAATCATCGTTAGGAAGAGTGAAAATAGCAGGTTACCGGCACCGAAGGCGACGATGGCGTGCGCGAGCTTGACGCCAAAGCCAGTTAATGTCACAACACCGACAATAATGCCGACGGCGGCGCAAGCCACAGCCACCGAAACCGCTGTTTTGGCCCCCAATTCCAGTGACTCAACGATGTCTTTTGGTGTCATGCGGGTGGCGGGACGCAGCTCAGCGATGATGACTGTTAAAAGAATAGTCAGTAATGCCGAGAATAAAATCGTGCGACCGGAGAAAAACAGCATATAGATCAAGAAAAACAGCGGAATGAGCAGGTGCCCTCGTTCTGCCAGTACCGCTTTGACGGCGGGGAGGTTTTCTCGCGAAATCCCCTTGAGTCCGCGTCTGGTTGCGCGCAGGTGGACTTGAGCAATAATCCCCAGGTAATACAGCAGCGCTGGAATAATGGCGGCAAGAGCAATTTCTCGATAGGGCAACCCCAGTGTTTCAGCCATAATGAAGGCTGATGCCCCCATAATTGGCGGAAGAATCTGGCCTCCCACCGATGCGGTTGCTTCCACCGCTCCGGCGAATACGGAGCGATAACCGACACGTTTCATGAGTGGAATGGTGAATGCCCCGGTAGTTACGACGTTTGCCACGGCAGCGCCGTTAATTGAGCCGAGGAAACCGGATGCAATCACGGCGACTTTTGCTGGTCCACCACGAGTTTGTCCGGCAAGTGCTAGCGCAAAATCGTTAAAGAACTGGCCCATACCTGATTTTTGAAGCACCGCTCCAAATAGGACGAAAAGAAATATATAGGAGGCTGATACTGCAATCGCTGTACCATAAATCCCCTCGGTGGTCAGATAGAGGAAATTGAGCATATCTCCAAGTTCATACCCGCGGTGTCGGAACATTCCAGGGATATTACGCCCGTAAAGTGCGTAGAGCATGAATAGGATTGCAAGCGTCGGTAACGCGAACCCGGTGAGGCGTCTGGCGGCCTCAATAATGAGTACGCACAGAATCCCACCAAAAACCATATCCGTCGTGGTGGGGGTACCCGCGCGGTGAACAATATCGACGTAATTCAGTACGACATAGAGTGCGGTAGCAAGAGCTAGACCAATCAACACCAGGTCATAAACCGGAATTCGGTCGCGGCGTGCTTTACGGATTGGTGGGTAGAGCGCAAACGCAAGAATGAGTATCGCCCCGACGTGAATTGCCCGGTGTTGGAGGACGGGCGGCGTGCCGAAGTACGAGGTGTACATGTGATAGATCGACAATGCGATGGCGACGCCAGAGACAACCAGCGCTGCCGGACGCCACTGAATATGACGCAACCGCGATTCCCGGTCGAATTTCTCTAATACCTCTTGTGAATCTGCTTTGGGTTCATTGAGGTCAATTTCCACCTGCTCGGCATCAATCGGGTGGAAGGAAGCAGATGTGTTTTCAGCCTTGGAAACCATCTTTACTCCTTTATCGATAGTTCCACGAAAGCGTGGTGATCAATATCCTCGGTTTGGATCAGATGATCACCTACGCGCACCGTGTAATTCGTATCGTGGGAATGAACCCACTTGAGGTCGTTGAAGCGCTGATTTAAGCCGCGCACATGGATAACACCATCTTCAACAGTTGTCACTCCACCCGGATTTGCCGGTACACCGGCCCCGTATGACTTAACGGAAATTTCCTTGAGGATGAACTCGTTATTGTCGACGATGTAGGTTTCTGTCCAGGGTTGGTGTTCAATCGAATGAATCCACGACAGGGTAACCGTCATACCTTGCTTAACGGGCGCAGAATAATAAACCGTACCGTTATGTTGGTCTTTCACCACAATGTGCGGAGCCTGTACAAATGCGCTGATTGAGGAAATGGCCGCGACTGCCAGAACAGCCGCGGCCAGTCCCCACCAGAGTAGTCGCTGCTTAAAGCGCACCCTTTTCCTCGAAATATTTCACCGCGCCTGGATGCAGATCCACAGCTAGACCGTCTTCGACAGAATCCAGTGTGATTTGTTTAGCAGCCTGGTGAGCTTGGTGAATGGTATCGAGATTTTCAAACAGAGCCTTGGTAATGGCATATACCTGGTCGTCACTCAAATCCGGTGAAACGAGTAGTTGGTTGATAATTGAGGCCGTGGGGACGTCCTCTTCCTGGTCGTAGGTCCCTCCAGGAACGGCATTTTCTTTGAAGAAGGGGTATTTCTCGAGCAAATTCTTCATGCCTTCACCTTCGATAGGAACAATCACCACATCATGAGACGTGACAAGATCCATCACCGATGAGTTCGGAAGACCGGACGTGACGAAGGCAGCATCCACCTGACCATTCTTCATTTGGTCAATGGCATCAGCGTAGGACAGATAGTCTTCATCGATATCGTCATAGGTCATACCATGAGCATCGAGAATCATTTGGGCATTGAGTTCGACGCCGGAGTTCTGGTCTCCAACACCAATACGCTTGCCTTTCATGTCTTCGACTGACTTGATTCCAGACTGCTCCGTGGTGACAATTTGGACGAAATTCGGGTACAGGGCAGTAATTGCTTTCAGGTCGCTCAGACCTTCTTTATCAGAAAATGGGCCGGTGCCTTCAACCGCTTGGCGCGTTGCATCACCCATCGCAAAAGCAATTTCTGCTTTACCCGTAGTTAACAGGGTAATGTTCTCAACCGATGCGCCAGTGGCTTGAACAGAGCTGTCCGCACCCAGTTCATCTTTCAGAACCTGCGCCATCGTGGCGCCGATTTGGTAGTAGGGACCGGAAGTACCACCGGCTACAATGGTGACGAAGTCGACAGAGGCGTCGCCTGCGGCACCTGAGTCTGCTCCTTCATTAGACCCACCGGTATCTCCGGATGAGCACGCGGTCAGGGTTAGGGCTGCAGCAGCTGCCACAGCAAACAAAACGCGAGGTCGCATTGCTATCTCCTTGCTTTTATAGGGTGCCCCCTTCATCGGGGACTTGACAGTTCAGTTGCCCGCACCGTTGCGCGAACGTGAACTTAGTGCAAGGTAGCAAGTTAGCGCCCATGTAAGCAACCGCTTGTCCACGGAACGATATATGATTTAGCATTCGGTATCGTTTTGCAACCGAGAGTGGAAGAAATAATCAATTCAGTTGCTCAAATTTACGTGCCCAAGCCGATCGAATAGGGTTGGCATTAGCCAGCATAATCGCAAAGCGATCGTTAGCGATCTCGACTACTTCGGACAGGGCGACGATGCGTTCTTGCGCCACCGAGTTTTCCAACCGTCGAACACCCTTATCGATAATCTGCTGACGAGAATCCATCGTCGTTAAACATGCGACAAAAGGCAGGTCGAATTTTTCACGATACTGCCTGGAGATCTCGCGCACCTGCTCCTGCTCCGAATCATTCATGTGTTCAAGCGCGAGAGAACCGATATCTCGAGAAATGGCGGCCGCTTCTTCTTCATTTGATAACAGAAGTTCCTCCATATCGGGATAATCGCGAATGAGAGCATCTTGCCGATCCGGATTGGCAGTCAATACGGCCTCCTGAATCGCCGATCGTAACTCTTGAACGTCTGCGAATGGCCGGGCATCCCAGGCGATTTCCAACGGCCAGGTTTGATCGTTAAATAACGGGGAGAACGTGGTGACAAACTGATCGCGGTTCATGGCGTTAACTTCTTCAAGACCAATCGCATGTCCGCGTGTTGAGGTAGTGACATCGCGACCGGATTGGGTACCGACGTGGAAGAAGAGAAAATTCAGCACGATAGCGGTAATTGATCCCAAAGTGACGCCGGAAGCAAAAAATATCTGTGCCCACGGCGGAAATACGCTAGCCACATCAGGTTTGAAGGAAACGAGCATGGCCAGTCCCAATGACGTCGTCACGATGACGGCATTGCGGGCATCGTGAAGATCGACCTTCGAAAGCATTTGAATGCCAACCAGCGCCACATTCGCGAAAAGCGCGAGAGAAGCTCCACCGAGTACGGGGCCTGGAATGGCGGCGACGATAGCGCCCGCTTTTGGAATGATGCCCAGAATAATCATCACGACACCAGCGGCTGCTACCACCCAACGGGACTTGACGCGCGTGAGCCGCACAAGTCCGACATTTTGCGCGAAACAGGTGTAGGGGAAGGAGTTCAAAACCCCACCGAGCGTGGTTGACAAGCCGTCGGCACGCAAGGCTGAGGCAATATGTGCTTTGGTAATTCGCCGCCCTACGATCTCGCCGGCAGCAAACACATCTCCGGTTGTTTCCACCATGGTAATGATCATGACGATAATCATCGAAATTGCGCCGGTGAGGGCGAACTTGGGCCACCCAAAATAGAACGGAGTGGTTACACCGAGCCACTCTGAGGAGCCGACCTGGGCGAAACTCGCATCTCCTAGAGCCACTGCAACTCCGGTTCCGATTACAAGTCCCAGGAGTACCGAAATGGTGCCCATAAATCCTTTAAAGAATCGTTGCACAAGGATAATAATGAGGAGGGTACCCGCCGCGTAGGCGATAGATTTCATGGCGATTGGCTGAGGCGGATTCATCTCATCGACTCGATTGATAATGTCACCCGCTGAGACGCCAAGCAGAGTAATTCCCATGGTGGCGAGTACGGTGCCGATGACCACTTGAGGGAAAAACCGAATGATGCGAGCGAAAAAAGGAGCTGCAAAAAACGTGAATAAACCGGCGATGATAATCGAGCCGTATATATAGGGAAGCCCTTCAACTCCGCCATCAGGGCCCGTCACAGCCAGACCAATCGCAATGATGGGGGAGATAGCAGTGGTTGTCACGCCTTGGATAATTGGTAGCCGAACGCCGACCTTCCAGAACCCAACTGACTGGATAATGGTGGCAATGCCGCATGTGAACAAATCCGCATTAATCAAGTGGATGGTATGTTCAGCGCTTAAATTGAGACCACCGGCTATCACCAGCGGAACGACGACAGCTCCGGCATAAAACGCTAAAACATGCTGAATACTCAGCACAACTGTTTTCGCAGCGGGTGGTACTTGATCGACGGGATGGAGGTCTGCCTGTTTTGACATAACAGTCCTTACAGTGTGCGGTCGGACACCGTCACTATAGAACTCCAACCGTCTAATCTGCTAATTTCATGTGTTCTACACGATAAGGATAGGAGGAACGCAAATGCATGAATTCACCTCACTATTTGCGATTTCTGCCATCGCCCTGATAGCACCTCTGATTGCGCATTTGATTCCACGACACGTCATCCCGGAGGTCGTCCTCCTCGTCGCCGCTGGGATGGTGGCAGGGCCCCATATGCTTGGCATTATTGAGATGTCAGAATCCATGACCCTACTATCCGAACTTGGCTTAGCTTTCCTATTCCTCCTCGCGGGGTACGAAATCGATATCCAAGAAATTAAAGGCACCCGCGCTCGCACGGCTCTGCTGGCGTGGATACTCACTATTGTGCTGGCTTTTCTAGCCGTCAAAATAATGCCCTTTACGACGATTGACTCCGTTGAGGGGATCGCTATTGCCATTGCTTTATCAGCCACCGCATTGGGAACTCTCATTCCGATTCTCAAAGAACGCGGCCTGATGAAAACTAACGTTGGATACGCAGTTATTGCCCACGGAACGCTCGGCGAGATTGGCCCTGTTCTCGCAATGGCACTGCTGCTGTCTGTACGCTCACCCATAGAAACCGTACTGGTACTGGTGTTATTTATTGCGATATCAATTATTATCGCCCTCGTTCCGCGCCAGGCTCGTCGCTTCGGCGCGCGCTTCCTCCACTTCATACATATGAAGGCCGAGACCACGGCTCAAACCACCATGCGACTAACTGTGGCAGTGTTAGTAGGTCTGGTGGCACTGGCGTCAATCGTTCAACTCGACGTGGTACTGGGCGCATTCGCAGCCGGCTTTATTATGAGAACAGCCCTGCCCTCTGGACGAGAAGAACTGGAGGAAAAACTTGATGGTTTGGCTTACGGGTTCATGATCCCACTATTCTTTGTTACCTCCGGAGCCGGTATTGATCCGCAGGCTGTTATTAAGTATCCGGCTGGCTTACTCGGAGTGGTAGCTCTGATGATGGCTGTCCGCGCGATTCCGGTCTACGCTTCTACCTTTATTTCGCCATCACATCACAGTTATACAGCGCGCGAACGCGTCACCATTGCGTTGTATTCGACGACTTCATTGCCAATCATTATTGCAGTTACGCACGTAGCTACCAGTGCGGAAGCTATGGCAGCTGATACAGCTTCCATTCTCGTTGCAGCGGGAGCTCTTTCGGTTCTCCTCATGCCGCTTTTGGCTGCCATTACCGGAGCTGCAATTGAAGCCCATCCGATTGAGTTCGCCCTCACCCATTTGCGATCACGCCATCGGGTGTCTCGTCCCGCGCAGATATCGAAATCGCGGGCCAAGAAAGTGCGCTCAACGAGGGCGCGCAAAGAGTCCCAGTCCTCGGCTAGCAGTGGGAACTCACTGAAGACATCGACCGGTAAACGAAAAACACCGAAAACATCAAATACGCAAACCGCATTCAACACCGGGTTGGGAACGTCAAAAATTCGAAAAGCTAACCGACCGAAAGACAAACGTTAACTGTTCCAGGCTTTCGCTAGACTGGAGCAATGCAGACCATTACCCGCTCTGAAGCTCTCCATCGAGCTCGTGTGACGCAGGTGCACAGCATCGACGTTCACCTGGACTTGACTGAAGCCCCCACGGACAAATCTACCTTTCGCTCCATTGCGACTCTCACCTGCGAGTTTTCGGAGCCATGCACGTTCATTGACCTGATTGCTCATCATGTCGAGTCGGTGCTGGTGGATGGAAAAGAATCAGCTTATACATTCACCGGATCGCGTATTGAATTGACTGAGTTGCCAACCGGTCGTCCGGTGAAAATTACCGTTGCAGCTGATTGTGAGTACTCCCGCACAGGTGAGGGGCTACACCGCTATGTCGACCCGGAGGACGGCGAGACCTACCTATACTCGCAGTACGAACCCACTGATGCGCGGCGCGTATACGCCTGTTTCGATCAGCCTGGGATCAAACCCCGCTGGTCCTTCACCGTTAAAGCTCCCGCCAACTGGGTGGTCTTATCCAATACCGCTGCTAGAGAAACCAAAGTTAGCGGTAGCGTGCAAACTGTCATTTTCGCTCAAACACTGCCTCTGTCTTCCTTCATTACTGCCATCATTGCCGGTCCTTATGCGGTATTCGATGGGGGACAGTGGTGTGGGTCCGCAACTGTCGAAGAGCCGATTCAAGTTCCCTTGAAAGCTTATTGCCGTCAATCACTTGCCCAATACTTCGATAGCGCTGATATATTTGCCATCACTCGTCAAGGTCTTGATTTCTACCACAAACATTACGCACTGACCTACCCGTGGGGAAAATACGACCAGGTGTTCGTACCCGAATACAATCTCGGAGCCATGGAGAATCCGGGATGTGTCACTTTTAATGAGCATTTTATCCACCGCGACAGCCCCACCAGAGCTCAGCGTCAAAAGCGAGCAAACGTTATCTTCCACGAAATGTGTCATATGTGGTTCGGCGATCTCGTGACCCCCGCGTGGTGGGATGATTTATGGCTGAAGGAATCATTTGCCGATAATCAAGGTTCGTGGGGGTTAGCGGAGGCCACCGAATTTACCGGTGAATGGGCAACGTTCGCCTCGGGCCGCAAAGAGTGGGCCTATGAGCAAGATCAGCTACCCACCACCCATCCCATTGTCGCCGATATTCCCGACGTAGAAGCAGCCAAACACAGTTTTGACGGCATCACCTACGCTAAGGGGGCGGCGGTTCTCAAGCAGCTGGTAGCCTACCTGGGATCCGACGCCTTCTTCGCCGGCGCCCGCTTATACTTTGAGCGACATGCCTACGGAGCCACGACGCTGACGGACTTTCTGCAGGCCTTGGAAGAATCGTCACCGCGAGACGACCTGGATAAGTGGCAAGCAGCATGGCTCCACACATCTGGACCTACTCGCTTTACCATTGAGTGTTCTCACCGCGGCGAAACCGCGTATACATACGTCCTCCGCCAGCACTGCGTGGATCCGATTACCGACACTGTCGTACACCGTCCCCATGCGCTTAAGGTTGGATTCTATGCATTGGTTAAAGGAAAAATGGAGCGGGTACACACCGAGAACCTCATTATGCGCGAAGCGTCGGTCACCTTTTCCATTCCCTGTCAGATTGCTGAGCGGATAGATTTTGTTCTCGTCAATGACGATGACTTAACTTATGGAATCGTCGAGCTTGATGAACGTGCAACAGATCTGGCTCTGGACTATGTGGGAGCTGTTAAATCTCCAGTCTCCCGAGCAGTCATCTGGTCTTCGCTGTGGAATGCGGTACGAGACGGACGATTGGATCCTCGTCGCTATATTGAGTCTGCCTTGCGTCACGTAGCCGCTGAAGCAGAAGACGCGGTGGCCGAAGATCTCCTCACACTTTCAGCGGCAAGCGTCGAGCGATATCTGCCCTCCGAAATGCGAGAAGACATCGCCGATCACATTATCAGACAGGCACTCGAAGAAATTCGACGCGATCAACGACCAGACCGCAAACGCATGTGGGCACTTTTGGCTGTGCGAGTATTCCCGCTACTTGCCCAGGATAACGAAAACTACCTGGCTTTCTTCCATGATCTTTCGCTCGGCAAATCAGCGCTTATGGAGGTTGGACCTACTCTGGCATGGAAAGCACGTACCGCCCTGGCAAGCCACGGGCGATTGAGCGAGTCCGACATTAATAGCTTTCTGGCTGACGATCCCTCCGGCGAAGCGCAAGTTTCGGCACTGCGAGCCCGAGCAGCATTACCTGATCGAATTAGCAGAAGAACCCTGTGGGATCGTTTAGTTGAAACGGAGATCACGAATGAAGAAACATCCGCGATTCTCGAAGGCTTAAGCATCGGTACTCGTGCCGGTCATATTGGTGGTTTCGCCGGTGAATTTTTCCAACGTGTCGATGAATACTGGGAAAGCCATACGATTGGGATGGGGAACCGTTTCATAGCTGGCGGCTTTCCCCTTAACGTGGATGCTTCATATCCCGATGATGCGGCAGCATTGCGGTCCATGTCTGCGCGCTGGTTAAACGAACAGGATGAAGCTCCGCCTGCTTTACGGAGACTGATGATGGAAAAACATGATGAACTTAGCCGTCGCCTGAGGATTCAAGAACAATGGCTCCAGACATAGACAACCGTCGCAATATCGACGATGCGCACAATGAGAATCCGGCTGCTTCGATGTCTTTGTTGCAGGCGATCCTCGATGATCCACTCGGCTGGGGTAGCCTCGCAGATGACGATGTGCACCAGCAAAAGAAAACGGCACCCGAGCGGATCTTTGTGCTCATATTGGCGGCCATCCTTGCGTTTATTACAACCGTTTCGGTGCGCGGACTCCTCGACCCGGATAAACCGGGAGCCAACGTTGCCACCCATCTCATCGCGCAGATCGAGCAGCACCAACAAACGGTGAAAAGACTCGAAACCGAAGTCGATGAACTGAACGGTAAGATCAAAGTATATTCTGCCTCCGACACGTCGGCCCGACGTGCGACACCGCAGGTGCGTCAACTTGCTCAATTAGACGCTCTGGAGGGACCTGGACTGACGATAACTGTGGCAGAAGCCGCCGATGCAGAGGGTAAAGGGCGGGTGCAAGATTCCGATTTGCGTGCCCTTATCAACTCGCTGTGGGAAGGACACGCTGAAGGTATTGCCGTCAATGGCATTCGGATTGGGCCCACAACCGCAGTTCGCACGGCAGGCGGTGTCATCCTAGTTGATTTCGAAGCCATTGAAGCACCCTATGTAGTGTCAGCTATCGGAGATTCTGAGGTTTTGCATAACTCCGTCAGTTCAGGACGCTCAGGAGAGTACTTTTCGGTTCTATACTCAATGTATGGGATCAGCCTGTCATACAAGCAGGAATCGAATTTATCGCTCAAACCCGCGGATATACGCACACAAGCCGCCGCATCCATCGACGACCCGGCTGAGGAGAACGAATGATTGCCATACTCGGACTCGTACTGGGAATAATCCTGGGGTTAACATTTGATCCCACTATTCCTTACGCTCTGCAACCCTACCTGCCGATAGCGGTGGTGGCAGCCATCGATGCTCTCTTTGGCGCGGCACGCGCCTATCTCGACGGCAAATTTTCCGACAAAGTCTTCATTATTTCCTTCTTCTGGAACGTTGTTGTAGCGGCCCTGCTTGTATTCATGGGAGCGCAGCTCGGAGTCGGATCGGCGATGACTACGGCTATCGTGGTTGTCCTCGGTATCCGAATCTTCTCTAACGCTGCGGCTATTCGTCGCAATATTTTCGGAGCATAGACAATGGGTGCACACTCTGGACGCCAACGTCGATTACGCGATCTGGTTACCACTCCCATGAGGCCCATCCACCTCGTGGTGGGACTTTTATGTCTGGTGCTCGGTTTCGCTCTGGTCACTCAGATGAAGCTGAAACGCGAAGACCCCCTGCAATCTTTAGAAGAAGATGAACTTGTCACCCTCTTGGATCAGTTGACGACCTCAGAAAACCAGTTGCGAAGTGAACGTATTGACTTAAATGCTCAGATCCAAAAGTTGCAGTCCAGTCAATCGCAGGCGGAAGCCGCTCGCGAAGCTGCTGAAAAGGAACTGAAACAGGCGCAGATACTCAGCGGAACAACAGCTGTATACGGGCCGGGACTGACCATGACCGTCATCGAAGGAGAAACTCCTGTAAGAGCACAGACCTTCGTCACCGTTATCGGAGAGTTGCGCAATTCCGGAGCCGAAGCCATCGATGTTAACGGAGTTCGTATTATTGCCAACTCCTTCGTTACCCGAGACAATCAGCAAGGATTACTCATATCGGGTGAACGGGTGACATCACCATATGTGTGGACTGTTATTGGCGATGCCGATACGATTCAAACAGCGCTTGAAATTGCCCGCGGCGCCGCCTCTCAGCTACGCGGTTCAGGAGCTACGGTTTTATTTGAACGAGCCGATGAAGTCGAAATCACTTCGGTGGCAACACCGGAGGAATATGAGTACGCAGTTGCGCAGGAATAAGATATATCATGTCTATCCTTTGGATAAGTTCATGCCCACAACCTAAACTTGAAGATTAGGAAGTAACTCGATGACTGTGGAGGAGATGGCGATGTCGGATAACCACGTGCGCGATCCAAACGAAACAATGGTTTTTGGAGCGGCCGCAACGCCTCGCGATACCGGTGCGCCTCAACACACCCCTTTGTCGCCGAGAGACCAGGCCGCTGTCGATGCTCTTCCGAGTGGATCAGCATTATTGATTGTGCAACGCGGCCCGAATTCGGGTGCACGATTCCTTCTGGACGCCGACGTCACTACCGCAGGGCGCAGTCCGAAAGCCGATATTTTCCTCGATGATGTCACAGTTTCACGCCGACACTGTGAGTTTCGCGCCCGCGAAGGAGGCTTCACGGTCCGTGATTCGGGTTCCTTGAACGGCACCTATGTGAATCGAGAGCGAACCGAGCAGTGTGTCCTTCAAGCCGGTGACGAAGTTCAGATTGGAAAGTATCGTCTGACATACCACCCGTCCGCCAAATAATAATGACAGCTCGCGCCGTACGTGCGGATAATCGAGATATACAGCCCTGGCCCAGGGATGTATCTCATGAGCCGCAGATGACCATCGGGCAAGTTCTGGAGCGCGTAAAACCGCAGTTCCCGGCCCTGACCATATCTAAGATCCGGTTTCTTGAAAATGAGGGACTGCTCTCTCCGTGGCGAAACCCGGCGGGTTACCGTAAGTATTCGCTGGCAGATATCGAACGCTTACGCTATATTCTCGCTGAGCAACGCGACTCATACCGCCCTCTGAAGGTCATTTTGGAACAGTTACGCGCGCTTGATGCGGGTCATGAAGTTGACCGTGTTCCAACTGCTCGCCTCGTAGCCGACAGGGGAAAGACACAGTTGCCGGCCACCGATCACGTGTCTGTGCGCCAACTGTGCGATCTAACCGGAACCTCGAAGAGCGATATCGAACAGTTTGTGCAACTGGGGCTCATTAATCCCGATCTCAGTGGCTATTTTGCTACCCGGTGTGTACACGTTGTGAACCTGATCCTTGCATTGAGGAGGCAGGGGATCGCTCCGCGTAATTTACGGGTGGTGCGCAATAGCGCAGAGCGTACGGCTGATCTGATCGACCAGAGCGTTGAATCTATGCGGGCTCGTGGACGGGCCGGAGATATAGAGCGTGCGCGCGCCCAATCACAGGAACTCGCTGAACTGACCGCCGACCTGCAACGCGAATTTTTACGTCTGGCAATTGATAAGCTGTCACAGTAGGGAGAGGCGAAGCCAACCATAACGATTAAGTCTCAAGTTGAACTTGAAGGTGAGCCACGCCGAAACGAGCATTGACCTCCACGCTAACTACCTCTAGCGTTAGGATCAGTCAACACAAGAAATATCCGAGGAGTACAGGTGAGTAATCAAACGTCAGCCCAGGGGACGCCCCAGCAGGGCATGCTCTTTGGGGATCTTCTCGCTGATCTTGGCCCCGATACCGGTTATCGAGGTAAAGTGGCTTGCCATGCTGCCGGCATCACTTACCGACAGCTTGACTATTGGGCACGAACCGGGCTCGTTGAACCGTCGATTCGCAATGCCCAGGGCTCGGGTTCGCAACGTTTGTACTCTTTTCGCGACATTCTTGTGCTCAAAGTCGTTAAACGCTTACTCGACACCGGTGTATCTCTCCAGCAGATCCGTGAAGCGGTAGCACACCTAAAGGATCGAGGTGTCGAGGATCTGTCGACAATTACCCTGATGAGTGACGGTGCCTCCGTATACGAATGTCGCTCTCGCGACGAGATGATCGACCTGATTGAGGGAGGCCAGGGCGTTTTCGGCATTGCGGTTGGGCGCGTGTGGCGTGAAATTGAAGGCTCCCTTGCCGATCTCCCCACCGAAGAAGCAACCGCTGAGGTACCGGCGGTGGATGAACTCGCGGCACGTCGACGTGCACGCCGGTCTGCTTCATAAAGTCTTTTTGTTTTCATTTATTTGGTTGCCCCATTCACGGCAACTATGGGGCAACCAAACTTCGGCCTCAGCAAAAGCCTCTCGATCAGCAGTTGCTTGGATAGCGCGCCAGAGTATATCTGGACGATTGCAAATCGACTTCAGTTAGGCATATTTGCGTCGCAACTGCTGCGGTTCAAACTGACGAGCCTTAGAAGCTGCAACAATCGTCAACACAAATGCTACTAATCCCCAGGCCGCCAACGGTGCTGCCGTGGCCAGGAAGGTGGTGAGTTCACCGCCCATTACCGTATGCGTCAGCCCATCAGTCAGCACTGAAAGCGGAAGAATGGCATTAAGCGCACGAAATGCTTCCGGCGCCGTCTCAATGGGGACGATGCCACCTAAGGACACCATCTGCACGACTAAAAACAGCAGTGCCAGGATGCGTCCCAGACGCGCGCCAGCAACAGCTAGTAAGGCCTGATTAATAGCGGCAAAAGATAGTGCTCCGATAACCATGAGAATTGTGGTGGTTGTGAGGTCGGTTGGTCTGACTCCCAGAGCAGTTGCTACCAGGGCTACTCCGGCCGCTTGGATCAGTCCCAGTACAGCAGCCCATTTCCACGAATTCCACGCCACCATTGCGGCGGAATGCTCCGCGGCCAACTCTCGTTTTCGCAAACCTGGCATGGCTAGGAAAGTTCCGAATGCGCCGATCCACAAAACAAAAGCGGCGGCCCAAGGGAAGGTCGCATTTGCCCCGGATCGGGCTTCATTCAAAATCGAAGCCTCACTTCTAATTGGGACAGCACCCATTTGAACCATTCGCGTTCGTTCAGCATCTGTGTAGGTCGGTACTTGTTCCGCACCATCGGCTAATTCAGAGGCGAAACGATCGGTACCTTCGATTAATTGTGAGGCTCCTAAGACCGCCTGTGAAGTGCCGTCGGCCAGTTGCCAGGCCCCGCCCTCAAGTTGACGGGAGCCGTTCGCACTTTGGTCGGCACCAGTGACTAAGCGGTTGATTCCCTGGCTCAGTTGTCCTACTCCCGGTTGCAATTGATGCAATCCGTAGGCCAGTTGCTCAGAACCGTAGAGTAAACCAGGTTGCGACGAGGTTCCATCAAGTCCCTGAGCAAGTTTTTGGGTAGCATGTGCTAGCTCATTGAGTCCCTGTGCCAAGCCCGGTGACTGCGCAGTTCCATCGATGCCATGAGACAGTTGTCGTGCTCCCTCACTGAGTTGGCGGGAGCCTTCTCGAAGTTGTGTCAATTGCGTATCGACACCGGTAAATCCGCCGGCCTTTTCGAACTCATCAATGAATTGTTCGATTTCTTTTTGCAACTGCAGAACCTGATCCACAATGGTATCGATTCCTGAGTCCTGTATGAGCTGGTTAAACTCTGCCAAAGCGGCATCTAGATTAGGATCCGAGGTCGGCATTTGCGCAACCAGTACCGCCAGTTGATCAACAGATTGCGCCAGTCGAGCACAGTATTCGGGTTGTTCATCAGCAGGGCACTGTGCCACAGATTCTCGCAAGCGCGGAATTATTCCGACTGTGGTGGCAGAGCCTTCAAGTTGTTCTTTAATCGATGCCAATAGTGCTTCAGAGTTTGCCAGAGAATTGTGTAAACGATCAATGATTCCTTGGATTTCGGCATGGGTTGGAAGGTCATCTCCCAACCCCGGAGGCAGCTTGGCTTCAAGCTCAGCTAATGGTCCAGTGATTTTTTGCAGAGCTTGCGTCAGCTGATCAACGCCCTCATTTAACTGCTCTGCACCATCGGCCAGCTGTTGCGCGCCTTCGGCTAAACCTCCCGGCCCGTTGACGGCACGGTTCAATCCATTGATGCCAGTTTTCAAGCCGGGGGAGTGCGGGGTGCCGACAAAGCCATCACGGAATTGGTGGAGGCCCTTATTCAGACTATCTGCACCGGCTGCTAAGTCATTGACACCACCGGTGAGCTGATGGGCGCCACCACTTAACTGACGAGTTCCACCAGCTAGGGTTTCGAGACCGGTAGTCAAACTCGAAACTCCTCCAGCCAGTTGATTGCTCCCATCTTGCAGTGCATCGAGACCTGAACTCAGCTGCTGAGCTCCTTCGTCGAGCTCCTGTGCCCCGGCAGCAGCTTCCATCAATTGGTCCGACATATCATTGAAGCCTAGATATATCTGGTCGAGCATTTGTTCTGTTAACGTCGACCCCATTGAATAGGCGGCTGCCGAAGCGATTTGTGTGGATATTACTCCCATCAGTTCTGAGGAGGCATCATTGGAGGTCACCGTAATAAGCGCGGGAGTCGCTGATTTTTGTCCAATGGTGGTCAGATGCGATGAGAATTTTTCGGGAATCGTAATAACGGCTTCGTAATCGCCGTTTTCGAGCCCCCGTTGTGCGGTCTGCTCTGTTACTAACTCCCAGTCAAGATTCGGTTCGACATCCTCGGGCGGATACATCAGTCCGGCCGCTAGTTCACGACCCAGGGGAACAAACTGTTCTTTACCATCCACTTCCATAGTCGCGCCGCTATCAAGGTTAACAATAGCTGCCGGAACCTGGTCAAAGTTCTCGGCGCGGTCAGCCAGTGACCACAGTGTCAGGGCGGTAGCCAGTAAAGGCAAAAGAAGAACCGTGAGAACCGCCCTCCAATCCCGGAGTGTCATAGTCATACGAGCACGTCCTCCCTCAACGGCGTCGGAACGTCGTAATCAGTCATATTGTCGAATGAGTCATGTGCCATAGGGCCGAGAACGGTGGCGCCGCCTTTATCGAGATTATCGAGGACGATCTGGCGTTCGAATGGCCGTAATGTGCGGTTGATGAGAATGAGTCGCGGGCGGGATACCGCACGTAGTGGAATATCGCGGTGAGAAAGATAAGGTGCCCGCGAGATTACTCGCCCGGCTTCATCAATCGTTGATGTGTCGAAAACGAATACGGTCCCTTCCGTTGGGCGCATCCGCGCTCCAAAGGTAGCCAGAAATGCTTCGGTGGCGATGGGGGAGCCCGTTAAACGAATAGTTTCTCCCTCATGGATATTCAGACAGGCTTGCGATACAACCTCGCCGTGGGAGTCGGAAATAGTGACATTGTCGGCGCGGGCAACAACCTTGCCATACTGGCGCTGCCATTCCAGGTGTTTGAAACGAGAAGTCATACCGGCGCCCTCAACGTCAAATGTGGGGAGCATGCGATCCAGCCATGTCGGAATATGCCACGCGCGGTCCCCAAGGATTTGGAGAACGGCTGGTACCAGAGTCATGCGTACCAGGAATGCATCGACAGCTACGCCTATCGCTAGGCCGAATGCAATGGGTTGGACGTAGAAGGATCCTCCGGGGATAAAGCCCGAAAAGACCGAGATCATAATCAGAGCGGCAGCTACCACCACCGGTGCCGATGCGACAAACCCGGTCGTAATTGATTCGCGAGCATTACCGGTGTGCACATAGTCTTCGCGCATTCGCGATACCAAAAAGACTTCGTAGTCCATGGCTAGTCCAAAGAGTACGCCCATGAGAATGATGGGCATAAAAGAGATCACCGGGCCGACCTGACCGATAAATAGCAGATCATTAGCCCATCCGTCGAGGAAGACGAGACTGGTGACTCCGAAGGCGGCGCCTACCGAAAACAGATAGCCGAGAGTTGCCTTAATCGATACCCATACGGAACGGAAAACTATGAGCAAGAGGATAAGGGATAGCCCCACTACCACGGTGCCAAATGGTAGTAGCGCATCAAACAGTCGCTCCGACACGTCGATACCAACTGCTGTATTGCCGGTAACGAGCACGTTAGCAATATCGTAGCGGTCCTCCCACGTGTCGGCGGCACTGCGTAAGTCGTGAACTAGGTTTTCAGTCGATACGGCTTCGGGACCTTCCCGCGGAATAATAATGACTACTCCGAGATCTCCGGTTCGGTTGGGCGTCGCGAGCTGTACGCTTTCTACATTTGGCATCTCAGCGATGTCGTTTTTCAAGTTTTCCATCAGCTGCAACGGGTCATGGGAGGTGATGATATCCCCAATCACAACCAGCGGGCCGTTGGAGCCGGGACCAAATTCCTGGGCTACCAGATCATAAGTTTGCCGTGGCATCGAGGATTCAGGCTCCACGCCATTATCGGGGAGCGCAATCCGCAAGCCTGAAGCCGGGATCGTCATAACCGCCACAATTGCTGTTACCGACACGATAGTTAGCCAGGGATGGGAGGTGACTACACCGACCCACCAGCGAGAAGGACCCCTCGGGGCGACTTCCACCTCGGCTTCCTCCTCGGTTGCCTCTTGCTGACGGCGTTTTTTGGGGCGTAGTCGATCTCCAAATAGCGAGAGAATGGCCGGCAATCCGGTAACGGCGAATAAGGCGGCCACTGCAACCGCAAATGCCGCACATAGGCCCATCACCGATAGGAAGGGAATTTTGGCAACGACTAATGCGGCAAGAGCGATAACTACGGTTGATCCAGCAAATAAGACTGCTCCTCCGGAAGTAGCAATTGCGCGAGGAATCGATTCGCCAACCGTTAGCCCCTGGGCCAATTGGTCTCGGTGGCGTGAGACGATGAACAGCGCGTAATCAATGCCGACGGCCAGACCGAGCATAATGGCAAGTGTCGGCGTCGTCGTGGAAATAGGCATAAATGCCGCCAGCATGAGGACGGTGGCCATCGCTATCCCCACACCGAGTAGCGCGCTCATAATGGGCACTGTGGCGGAAATGATAGAGCGGAAAGCTACTGCTAGCACAATCAGGGCTAGCACAACGCCGGCGGCTTCTAGGGGAGATAGCGGAATTTCAGTTAACGACATGATCTGGCCACCGACATGGACGCTCATGCCATCGGCCTCACCCTGCTGAGCGATTTCAACGAGTTGATCAACCTGATCTTGATCGATGGAGTCGAGGTGAAACCCGAACTGAACCTGCGCCAGCGCATACCGGTTGTTATCTGAAATAAGTGGATCCATCATGGAATCGTCAAACGGATTACTTACCGTTTCGGCGCTTGGCAAAGTGCTGGCTTCTTCCACGATGTTTTCAATGGCCGCCCGGTGGTCGTGAATGTCTTCGCCTTCGTCCACGCCGAAAACAATTTGCCCGGAAGTGCCGGAAAGTTCAGGGAACCGTTCATTCATCACGTCAAGACCGCGCTGACCTTCAGTGCCCGGAATGGTGAAGTCATTTGTCAACACGCCCCCGAGGGAGTATGCCCCGAATGCGGTGAGTAACAGCAGAGCAATCCATGCCAATAGCACGGATTTGGCTCGTTCAACGGCTGTTGTTCCTACGCGATATAGCAGTGCGGACACTCACGACTCCTCAAAAGTCGATACATTTCTATAGTCAATACTATTATGTATTGAGCGAGAAGAAAACTCTACCGGCAGAGGTGTGAAATGGCGGATAGCGATGAAAAACGCACACGTGCAAATACCCGCGAACGGTTAATACTCGCCTCCGCACAGGTTTTTGCCGACAAGGGGGTGGCAGGAGCAACTGTCGACGACCTCGTCAACGCTGCCGGATTCACGCGCGGCGCCTTCTACTCGAATTTCTCGACTAAAGAGGAAGTTTTTGCTGAAGCGCTGGCAAGTTTTACTCACCGCATGGTTGAAGCAGTGCAACACGGGATAGACAATCAGGGGGAGCGGGTCTCAAGTGTGGCGGCAATGCGTTCTATTTTGCAAAGTCTGCGACCGCTCGGACGAGTGTGGGTACTACTGGAAGCGGAGGCCATTCGCATTGCCCTGCAAAATGACGACGTGCGCCGCATATGCGTCGATATGCGCGATTTTCTGTCGCGGGCTTTGATATCTATTGCGGCAGGAAGTGGTTTGTCTTTTCGCGGAACCGACACCACACCATCGGTTGAGGAGCTGAAACAAATCGCTGATTTGTTACTCAGTATTTACACCGAAGCGCTGATCGTTGAGCAAATTGAGGGAGCCGACTCAACAGAGCGCCTAATCGGCATGTTGAGTCGGCTGTTCCCCATAGAAAAAACGGGGGAGTGACCTAGTCGGTTATCTGTTGTTTACGCGCGTCGAGTTTGCGCAACGCAGAGGCGTATAGGCCACCCGAAATGTTGTGCCATACCGAAAAGATGGCGGCGGGCAGGGCGGCTTCCGCAGTTAGATGTTCAGCCGCTAAGCCGGCAGCTAAACCGGAGTTTTGCATGCCAACCTCAATCGAGGTGGTACGCGCAGCACTTTCAGTGGATCCGGTCGCCTTGGCAACTACATACCCGAGGGCATACCCGAGGCCGTTGTGTAAAACGACCACAAGTAGGACGAGGAATCCGGCCTCGACAATTTTGTCGGCCGAACCCGACACAACGGCCATCACCACATAGGCGATGCCAATGACGGAAATCCAAGGAAGCGCCGGCAGTACTTTTTGGACGAAGGAGCCAGCTAGGTAGCGCAGGACTAATCCAGCGACAACGGGAATGACGACTATTTTGACAATTGACATCGCCATAGAACCCGCGTCTACTTTCATCCACGAACCCGCCAACCATAGCGTTAGCAGGGGAGTGAATATGGGGGCCAGCAGAGTGGAGATGGATGTCATGGTGACTGATAAAGCCACATCTCCGCGAGCCAGATACGAAATCACATTGGAAGAGGTGCCTCCGGGGGCTGATCCCACCAGAATAACGCCAGCGGCTAATGCGCCGGGCAGTCCAAAAATCCAGGCCAGGGCCAGTCCCACCACGGGCATAATGACGAACTGCGAAATCACGCCGATGAGAACGGGGAGTGGACGTTTGATGACCAGTTCGAAATCGGGGATTGTCAGTGTCAGACCCATGCCAAACATAATGATGCCCAGGGCGGGAGTTACCCAACCGGCAAATGGTGTGACAGCCTGCGGTAGGAAGAATGCAAAGGCAAAGGCGGCGATAATGATGATAGGGAAGACGGTAACAGCTATTTGAGCCGAGCGTTCTTCACCGGAATTCAAAGTTCGAGGTTGTTGATCTAATGCGTCTTTCGATGGTGCCATATATGAAAGTCTAGAATTTACACTAAAATCTCAGATACTGGCTCACTATATGAGACACATAAAATGGATTAATTACCGGTTTCGAGCGGTCCTGAATAATTCATTATTCCGCCCAGATTTACCATCGCTGTATAGCCGGCGTCCTCCAGTAGCGCTAAGGCCTGCCCAGACCGATTACCGGAGCGACAGTACAGGGCAAGTGGCTCATCTTTATCACTCGCAACGGATGCAATTTCAGTGGAAATGGAGTCCAGAGGAACATTTTTAGCTCCGGGGATATGCCCGCCAGCAAATTCTTCCGGCGTTCGCACGTCAATTACGAGCACATCAGATTCGGCTGCATTATCAAGGGTGAGCGCGGAGAGCTGATCGGAGTCAGTTGCCTGTGAGGAGGTCGACGAAGGCTGAGAAACCGAGCCTTGTTCAGCGGCGGCATCTTCCGACTTATCCGAACTGTGCGCGCACGCGGACAGCAGCAGCGCTGAGAGTAATAATAGAGAGCTAATTTTCTTCATCTGTCGCACGGGGAGTGCCTCCTCAAAATCACGGTACTGGCAGGATTTTACCACCCTCTTATTCTGACATAATGTACATTATCGGCATACTGTAACTGACGTCAACCAGCACGGATGAAACTAATGAGTTAGACGACGCCTGATTTAACAACCAAACTCCCAATCGTGAAACGTAAGAACTGGAATAGCCAATATGTGGCGAGAGTCTCAAAGGGTGTTGATTTGCATGCCTCTGTTAAGCTGGTAGTTGATCTTATTAAGCTATTCAGGAGGTTTTCCTCATGGCAGATCGCGCCTTGCGCGGCATGCAAATCGGTGCCAAGTCACTGGAAACAGAAGACGGCATTGTTTTCGCTGACCGTTCTCAAAAGCGCTATCAGTGCGAGAACGGCCATATCTTTTCCGTTACCATGTCCGTCGATGCCGAACCCCCGGCCACCTGGGAATGCAAATGCGGCGCACCCGCTGAATTTTTAGGCGAAACTGAGCCGGAAGAAACGAAGCCTCCAAAGCCTGTGCGCACCCACTGGGATATGCTGCTTGAACGTCGTAGCGAAGAAGAGCTCCAGGTTCTTTTGGATGAACAACTCGAAGTACTTCGTCGCGGCGAGCTACGAGATGGAGTTGCCTACCGCCGCTGAGGATATAAGCGGCTAATCAAGCGCTGCATCCCCCATCGCGTCACATGCGCAAATTCCTCGATAATAATGTCAGCTGACATTTTCGATTGACCGGCCCGACGCTCGAGGAAAACTATCGGCACTTCAGTGATACTCGCGCCCGCCCTATGAGCCTTATATGTCATTTCGACTTGAAATCCATAGCCGCGCGATTCAATAGCTTTCACCGGCAGGCGTCGAAGTAGACTGGCCCGATATACCCGAAAACCAGCGGTAGCATCCGAAATGTCCAATCCAAGCATCAGTTGGATATAGATATTTCCGGCGCGCGATAAAGCAACTCGGTGCCGGCCCCACCCACGGGTTTGACCTCCTGGAATCCACCGGGATCCGATGACGAGGTCAACCGCATCATCAGCCTCTATGCATGTCAAGAGTTTCCCCACGTCGCCAATGCGATGAGAACCATCGGCATCCATTTGCATCAGGAACTCATACCCGCGCTCTATTGCCCATGCGAATCCATCGAGATAGGCCGATGCCAGCCCCGATTTCGCGGGCCTGTGGAGGACGTTGACGCGGGACTCGTTTCGTTCTTTTTGGCGAGCCCACTCCCCCGTCCCATCCGGGCTATCATCGTCAACAATCAGCAGATGAAGGTTCGGATATTCGGTGAGTAAGCTGTCAACGAGAACCGGTAGCGTGAACCTCTCGTTATACGTCGGCACGATAACGATTGCCGGTAATCTTTCGGTGGTCATGCGTACCGCTTTCGTACAAAGCTAATCAATCCGATGATTGTCAATGCTCCTAGAGCACATTGCACACCCCATGATAGAACGTGGAGATAGCGAGCGGAGAACGTGAGGGATTCTCGCAGCGGGATACTCTCCACGCGCCACGTCGATTCAAATAGGCCCGTCACTGAGCGCATTTCACCGTTAGGCCGAATAATTGCCGATACACCGTTGGTGGACACCTGCATGGCCGATCGTGAAAGCGACATCGCTCTCAGACGCACCATTTGCAGTTGCTGTACGGCCTCCGGCGCGTAGCCAAAGGATGAATTATTGGTAGGCACGACAATGAATTCGCCTCCCAAACGCACGCCCTCGGCAAAGGTGTCTTCATAGGCTGCTTCAAAACATATTCCTACCGCCACTTGGGTCGATGGACGATCGGCAATATCCACTTCTAGAATCCCGGGCTCTGTACCACCCACCATGTCAACGCTAACCTTGGCAGTTTCCTTTGACAGTATCGACAGGTACTGTCGCAGGGGAATATATTCACCAAACGGGACCGGACGTTGCTTGGTATAGAAGTCGTCGGTTCGTCCACCCGGATACCACGTAATGAGTTCGTTGTAGCGCACTGTATCGTGTCGAACCACACCGACGATGAAGGGGGTGTCAGCTCGATTAACGACTCCCGTGAGTATGTCTTCTGCTTTTGCGTCGTGACGGGGATCCCGATCCAAAGAGTTTTCGCCCCAGACAATCAGATCGGCACTCATTCCCGCATCGAGTGCGGCCTCGGTGGTTTTCGCATGATTATTCGTCACCCGGTAGGGCGTACTGTAGGTTTCATTGACCGGCTGTTCTACATTCCCCTGGATGATCCCCACCCGAATCGTTCCCGATTCGTCGGATGCCGGAAGTTCGATTGCCGCGGGAGCGATGAGAAGTCCCGCTGCGCATACAATGGCGAACGGTCGGGCCCACCAGTTGCCCACCGCATGTGAAGGAACGAGAGAAAACGCTCGCCGAAGGAGTGTCGCCACCACGACAACCGCAATACCGATGGTGACTTCCGATCCCCACGGTGCAAGCTTCCCCAGCGGGGCGTCGACTTGGGAATAGGCGACGTACGCCCAGGGAAATCCACCAAAGGGTATGGATCCACGTAGCTGCTCAATGCCGACCCAGGCCAAGGCCACGGCCAGAGAATACAGGAGCGGCGAGTGTCGAATGCCATCGATGGTACGGATCAGTCCGATGCTCAACCCCCACAGGCCGACAAATAAAGCCTGGATAAACGCGAGAGCAAACCACGGCAGATAGGAACCCACCGATACGGTCGCCCACCAGATATGCAGGAGAAAAAATCCCAGACCAAAAACAAAGGCGTACCAGGTTCCGCGCAATAAACGCGAGCGATCGACGACGGCGACGAGTAGCGCGAGCGATGGATAGATGAGATAGTACGCGCCCACATAGGGAAAAGATGCCCACGTCCCTGCCACGGCAAGGATAAGGAACACGTAGTCGATCAATCGTCGTCTCGCTGGTAATTCGATGACGTAACCTTCCAGCCGACGTCTCATTACTCGACCTCCGCGAGTGTCACGACCGAGCGGCGAATGAGGTCCGCGCTCAAGCGCGCACGACGGGCGAGCTGGGGATGGGCAACAGAACCGATTTGGCCTAGCAGGTCGATCACCTGTCGACACCAACGCACCCAGTCCCCCGCTTCAAGATCGGACGTGAGAACGGCCGATGCGAGAGAGTCTCCCTGCACCCACCAGTACATGGCATTGACTAAGCCAAGTTCAAGTGATGCGGTGGTCGGAGCATGGGCAGCATTTTCAGCCCGATGAATGGTGTCGAGAATCTTTGATGTCTCGTGCAGAGCAACACCGACAGATCCCTGCGGTCCTTCCGGAATGTCCGTATCCGGTGAGTGGTCTTTACGCGGTTCAAAGACACAGGCAGAAACGACCGCCGCTAAAGCGGCTGGTTCAAGATGATCCCAGATACCCGCTTCGATGGCGAGGGCAACGAGCAGATCCTTCTCTCCATATATACCGCGCAACGTTTCTCCCGCGGATGTAAGCGTAGCTCGATGCAGACAACCGAGGTCTTCGAGTACGGCCACGATAGTGTCGAATTTCTTGGCCACAGACGACGTCTGTGCGTCGATCAATTGTGACAGCCGAAGATAGTCCCGGCGTGCTTTCTGCCATTGATGCGCATGTGCAGCGTGGATTTCGCGCTCGGGACAGGAGTGAACGGGATGACGACGAATCTGCGCCTCTAGCCTGCCGATCTGAGAGCGGACATTAGCTGGAAGTCGCGTTTTCTTCTTTTTCGGACGGGTGAGTTTACCGCGACGGCGCATCATCCGAACATCTTTTGCGATTGACTCTTTCGAGCGGAAAACCTTCCGTACGTGTTCCTTACGCAAGCGCATGCGTCCCACCACGCTCACTCCCTCGGGGAGCATTCCAGCGTGTACGTATTCGACCGTTCCATCAGCCACCACCACTTGAACGGTAGCGCTCCGCTGCCCGCGTTTAGCAGACCGCGTGACCACGGCGTCGGTACTTGATCGTCTGGCGGGAACAGCGATGACATCTCCCACCCTCAGATCAAGCAGATCATCTTCGATGCGTGCTACCGGGACCTGTGTTCTCCGTTTGGCGGCATCTTTCTGGATCCGGTTGAGATCGTCGCGAAGGCCAAAATACTCCTGCGCATCACCGGCATCGCAGGCGAACGATTCGGCCAGGTCATCCATACGCCGCTGTGCTGCCCGCAGATCCCGAGCGTAGCTCACCACTGTGCGGTCAGCCTGGAACTGGGCGAAGCTCTCTTCCATCACTTGCCGCGCCTGCGTTAGAGTGCCCGTGGCAGCCAGGTTGGCCACCATGTTATAGGTCGGCCGGAAAGCCGATACCAACGGATACGAGCGTTTAGAAGCCAGCGCGGATACATCTTCCGGGGATGCGTCCCGCGTGAGAGGAACAACCGCATGGCCTTCAATATCAATGCCGCGTCGGCCTGCACGTCCGGTGAGTTGCGTGTATTCCCCCGGTGTGAGGGTGACACGTGCGACACCGTTCCACTTTTGTAGGCTCTCCAAGACCACTGTTTTTGCCGGCATATTAATTCCCAGGGCTAGGGTCTCAGTGGCAAATACTACTTTGATCAACCCCTGCGCAAAGAGTGTTTCTACGGTTTCCTTCATAATCGGGAGCAAACCGGCATGATGCGAGGCGATACCGGATTCTAAGGCGCGTGCCCAGGTGTCGATGCGTAAGACAGAGAGGTCTTCACCGCTGAGTGCCTGCACGGTTTGGTCTACCGTGGCGCGAATACGATCGCGTTCTTGCGGCGAGGTTAAGCGAATCCCCGCCCCCACCACTTGCTCAACTGCATCGTCGCATCCGGCTCGCGAAAAGATAAAGTAGATTGCCGGAAGCAGGTGTGCGCGATCGAGTGAAATTACCGTTTCTGACCGGGATGGCCTCTTGGTGACGCGGCGAGGACGGCTTCGCATACGGCGCCCTCCAGCCAAACCGTGCCGCGATTCTTGAAAAGATCGTGAAACTACGCCCTCATTCGCACGAATTGCTGATTGGAGCTCAGGGTTAATGCGTCTTGTCGGCCGTTTCCCGCTCTTTTTGGTCGGCGCGTAGAGATCGAATAGTCGGCGTCCGACCATCATATGCTGATAGAGCGGTACTGGCCGCTTTTCTGATACCACGATGGCACAACCACCGCGTACATGACCAATCCAGTCGCCAAATTCTTCGGCATTCGACACTGTTGCAGACAGAGCCACAATTTGCACGTGATCGGGTACGTGAATGATGACTTCTTCCCAGACGGGTCCACGGAATCGGTCGGATAGATAGTGCACCTCGTCGAGGACAATCGAATCGAGATCACTGAGATCCTTACCGGCATAAATCATATTGCGCGCGACTTCGGTGGTCATCACGACAACAGCAGCATCGGGATTGATAGAGGTGTCGCCCGTTAGCAACCCCACCCTGTCATCACCAAAACGCTTCTTAAGCTCGCGGAATTTCTGGTTGGATAGGGCCTTGATTGGTGTCGTGTAAAACGCTCGACTTCCGCGCGTAACCGCACGGTAGAGCGCAAACTCGCCGACCACGGTTTTACCTGCCCCCGTAGGTGCAGCGACGAGTACATTGTCATTTGCTTCAACGCATTGGCAGGCTTGCACCTGATACTCGTCGAAAGAAAAGTCGTAGGTACTTTCAAACGCCGCAGTTTGCGAACGCGCGTACGCATTGCGCTTCATTGCCGCCGCATAGCGTTCGGCAGCAGACAGCTCAATATCCTCGGTATCATTCCGATTTTCATGTGTTGTCACGCCGGATCTATATCTCCAGAATTGCGGTTGCGCGCGAGTGCTGCGTCAAGTTCAGCCTCGATACGCGCTTGTTTTCGGTCGTAGCGTCGGTCGTGGATTGCACTGACACCGATCGCAAGAAAGTAGAGACTACACAGTAGCAGAGCTTGAACAGTCATCGTCCACGGATCCGGCAGAGGATTGGCAATTGCCGCGAAAATAAAGGACAGGACGACTGCCCATCGCCACGCTTTCAACATGGTTGATGCTCGGAGAACATTGAGAAAATTCAGTGCCACCATAACGAGGGGGATGAGAAACGACACTCCAAAAAGGATGACCAAACGCATGTAAAAGCTGAAGTATGTTCCCGACTTCATCAGCATGACGGAGGTGTCCGGAGCAAAAGACGTGAGAATGTGTACCGCGTGCGGCATAATCCAGACACCTGAGGCAGCTCCGAGAGAAAAAAGTAGGACTCCGCTCAAAGTAAATGCCAGTGCGTAGATCTTTTCGTTTCTCCGCAGAGCTGGTGCCAGGTAGGCCCAAATCTGGTAGAGCCACCACGGGGATGAGATGAGCAGGCCAATGAAGAAGGAAATCCGTAACTTCAGATCGAATGCCGCCGAAACAGTTTCGAAATTTAGCTGTGCCTCTTTTCCTTCGGTCCGCAAATCCGTCAATGGTTGAGCCATGTAGTCGAACACCATCGGATACAGAAACCATCCGATTACCGAAGCGATGATGAGCCCGATAAACGCGTACACAATTCGTTGACGCGCTTCCAATAGGTGGTCGACAAGAGGCATCCGCCCCTCTGGATCACGCTTTTTTCGTCGAGCCATCAACACACACTACTGCGGTTGATGAGGATCGGTTCCCTCAGCACGGGCGGAGGTGTCGCGATGTGCATCGGAAGCGGTACCGGTTTGATCCCCGCGCAGAATCGGGTCATCATCTTCGGTCAGTTCCCGCATTTCTTTTTTCAGAACTTTGGCAGATTGCCCGACATTCTTAGCAATATTTGGCAATCGCGAGGCCCCAAAAACGACAACGATAACCAGTAACACCACAATCCAATGCCACGGTCGCATAGCTCCCATGCTTTGCACTTCCATTCATCTCGGGCGCGAAACATTCGATTTCACGCGCTAGTTCCCTCAGTCTATGTCAATCTACAGCATAGTTTTTTAGTGCGTGCTGCGCGCGCTGTGAAGCAGCAAAAACGAGGTCTGGCGCATCGCATTCAATGAGGTGTTTCCCCAATGAGATGAGCTGGTCGACTGCCCATGCGTCGTCGTATACATTGAACCACGCAACTATAGTTCCGTCGTCGCGCTTATGCGTTACATAGTTATCGACAAGCCACTGCGCGCGTGGCTCAACAATAACTTTGACTTCGCGCGCTTCTCGCGTATTGAGCGACTCGAACTCCGTATATTCATCGATGCGTTCATTGATCTGCGTGATGCGATCAATGCGGAAGGATCGGTTATCAAAGGACGTCATGCAAAATGCGTGGACCAGCCAGTGCCCATCCACCAGCTCCAGTGCCTGCGGAAAAATTATCCGCTTCGACTGCTGTCCGGAACGCGACACATAGGAGATTTCCAGCGCGTGTCGGTTACGGCGAGCCGATTCGACCCGCCTACGCATATCTGCGTCGTGTGGTGACTCAACTACTGAGAAGCCCGACAGATCGACCGCTAGTAGATCAACACCGCGCAGAAGTTCAAGAGCTGTTGAGGCGGCGTCATCAGCTAAGTCTTCTGGCAACACACTTTCGAGGATGCGCAGTGCGACGACAAGCGCAATCAACTCATCCTCCGAAAAATCCAGGACGGCTGACAGATCAAAGTCCTGGATGATTTTCAGGCGGTCTTCTTCGCAGTAGAGATTCCAATCAATTTCCACCTGTGTCCACGGTGACTCTTTATCATGGTAGGTGTCGCCAATCTGCTGTATGTACGTGCGAATAGCAGCCACCGGGCGGTCAAAATGTTCTGCTAATTCGTTGACGCTCACTTCACCGCGGTGGGCAACCCAGGCGAGGATAGAAAGTAATCGAGTAATCGAAATTTCTGTCTGCTCAGGCATCATCCCTCTCCTCTCCGCGTCGCGCCGATGCTCGTAGCCGCTCGATAACATCGCGTCTGAGTTCTTCTGGGCCGAGGACAACAGTATCGGTCAATTCAATGATTATTCGGTCGAGCCATTCGCGATACGGTGCTGGTTTTCCGCGGACCACGTGCCATTCATCCGCCGGTAAATGCGAAGGAAGCGGATGCTCGTAAGTGTGAGAGGCGATTTTCACAAGTCGTCCACCAGTGTTTCGCACCGCCATTACCGGCATGATTTCCCGGGTTCCAGCCTTGGCTTGGTTATCATGCTCTGTTGTTTCGGCCATCATCTCGATATCGCCTGCGATTCTGGTTAATCGAAACGTTCGTAAATCCTGCCGTTCATGATCAAATCCAGTGACGTATAAATTGCCAAGCTCGAGGAAAATACGAAGCGGGTCAACGTGACGTTTCTCGGGCTTTTCACCTGGTTTCATATACGTGAAACGTACAGCACGTCCCGCTGTTTGAGCACGAATAAGCGTGGCGATATTATGCGAGCCCACCAGTTCAATCCGCGGCATATCAGTTTTTGTCTGATGGACAGCTGAGCGTACTTTTAAGTGGAAAAGCGGATCCTTTTCGTCCTCCCACAGCGAAGCCGCAGCCTGCAAGAACAGACGCTGGTAATCCTGTAACCGAACGATACGACGTTCTTTCGGGCGTTGGAGAACGTAGCGAAGCTCTCCTTCATACCCCTTCTTCACCACGATTTCGATACCTGCATTCGCGAGCACCTCTTTGTCTCGCTCAAACATCCGGTCTGAACTGGCTTCGTTAGCCGTTTGATAGTTCGGCACATGCTGCTTGATCTCCGCTTTTGTTAGTCCGAGTTCGCGGTTAGACAGCGCAAGTAACAATGAAAGCAGACGTTGAGGGGTTTTGAAATTTGGACCCATGCCTCCACCTTACCGGTATGCTTCGATTGTGTTGCAAAGAAAAGCTCAAATCATTGCTATTCAATCACGGTGGTCGTCCGCAGTGACATTTTCTGCCCGCATTATTGAAACGCCCGCTCGTGAGATCGCGGGATTTGGTGTGGGAACAAAAGTCAAAGCCCTGGCCTACACTGACCTAGTCGGTCCCGTAGCGCAGGGCGATATCGTGCGCATCGACTGCACACCACTGGCCAAGCAACTCGGTACGGGAGGCTATGCGATGACGCTGAGTACTGAAACGCTTCCGGATGATTGGCTATCCTCCGGGCATATTATGAAGGCACGCTATACCCCGTATCAACAGATGGTTCTATCTACTGAAGAGGAAGCCTCTCCGCACCGCGACATCATGGCTAAGGCACACAGTCTTGACCAGATACCTGTAGTCATTGCCGATCTCCATTCAGCCGTCCCAGCCGTGGTTGCTGCCTTACGCGCCCTCAATCCACGTTGGCGGATCGTTTACGTCATGGATGATACCGCCGCACTACCGATTGTGTTTTCGCGTGCGGTCGCACAAATGCGTCATGATGGTGAATTAGCGGCGACTGTCACATCAGGACAAAGCTACGGAGGTGATTTGGAAGCCGCCTCAATTCCGTCAGCGCTTCTGAGCGCCTACCACGTGGCTCGTGCCGACTGCATCATCGTGGCGCAAGGACCGGGCAATCTCGGGACGGGAACGACATTTGGCTTTTCCGGTACAGCCGTGTCTCATGTCATTCACAGTGCTCATTCACTCGGTGGAACGCCACTGCCGGTGGTACGTGCCTCTCAAGCAGATACGCGCGAAGAACACCGCGGAATCTCACACCACTCATTGACGACGCTTCTCACCCTCACTCTCGTCGGCACCCGCATCGGACTGGTCGATATTGATAGTTCACATACGCCTAGTGACGTTGTCAGCGCCTACCGATACGGCGCCTCGCTCCTGGCTGCTCATCACGACATTAGCTGGTACGACTCCGATTTATGCCGGAATCTTCTCGCGCATTCGCAGGTTCGGTTATCGACGATGGGCCGCTCATTCGAGGAAGATGAACTCGCTTTCACAACGGCCGCGGCAGCCGCACTTGAGGCGCAAGCCGTTATGGTCGCGCGCGCCGCCAAACCAGCGCGCGACGGTCGGCACGCTATGAGGCCCCTAGGCGCGATGCCCCCCAAGCCGTGACCATAATTCCGCGCGCGC
>JAUNVE010000040.1 GCA_030537795.1 Actinomycetaceae bacterium | reverse complement strand
CTCAGTGCGCGATAGCTACCCCTGTTCGGCGTAGTAGGCGTCGCGGATTTCGCTAGGAATGCGTCCGCGTCGGGACACCGGGTGTCCGTTCTCCTCTGCCCATTGACGGATCATCTGAGCTTCTGTGAGTCCGGTTGATCCGGTACCCGCTTTGCGTCGTCCGCCAACGCGTTCGGCATTGGCAACCCATTTTTCCATCGAAGCACGCAGTTCCGCCGCATGTTCTTTCGTTAGGTCGATGGAATATTGCACACCGTCAAGGCCAAATGCGACTGTTTCGTCAGCAAGTTCTCCCGTTAGGTCGTCGGTAATAATGATCTGTGTTTTACGAGCCACTGTTTCCCCCCGGTCTCGTGTTTTACGATTGCGTTAATGCAACAGTTTCAAACTTTAACGTTCTAGTTTTCTTACTATATTAACGGATTAAGAACGTGAGGAAAAGCTGAGCCGAGATGTTTAGGTATTTTCAAAGGGGCGCATATCTAATATTCAGAATCACAGCTGAGCACCTGTTTCATCGACTTTTCCTTGACAAATCTCATATTTTCATCACCATCTATAATGGCGTGATAGAGATCAGTGCTGGCTTTTACTTCTCGTTAGATTTCACAAATCTTTCAATCAGGGTCCACGCTCCTGGAAGCACGGCCGCACCTATCAGCCATTTGATAATCCCGCCGATTATGAAAGGTGTAAAGCCGGCGTGAAGCGTGGCGGAAAAACCGAGTGTCGTTCCCGCGAAGTGTAAAACTACCCACAGGTACGGGATGCCAACAATAAATGGAATGATTGACGCAATCCCGAACGCCGCCATTGATAGCGCAGGACGGCGATCCCACTGCTTTTCTGAGAGATAACCAATCACAAACGCAGTCGGGATAAAGCCAATAATGTAGCCAAATGAGGGCGAAATAATGGAGGCTGGCCCGCCTGAGAAATTGGCGAACCATGGCAACCCGATAACACCGAGAACAAGATAGGTTGTCAGGGAAAGAGCTCCACGTCGCGCACCGAGTATGGCGCCCACGAGCATGACACCAAGCGTTTGACCCGTGATGGGTACCGGCCACAGCGGTATGGACACCTGCGCGAGCAAACCGACGGTGGCCGCCCCCGTCGCAATAAGTACGGCGTTTTTGAGTCGTGAACTCCGCGTTACCAAACGGTCGACTAAAACAGGGTGAAGTGCAATCGTGGACATGTGGTCTCCTAAGAAAAAGTGAGTACAGATAGATGGACTGAAGCGATGGCATAGTCGCCGTCATGGGACACCGTCACATGCCATCGCAAGTGTCCGCCGAATGAGTGAGCTAGCTGGGAGATATGCTCGGCGACCGCGCCATGAAATTGGAGGGCGGGGCGGCGCCACCGGTCGTGGATGACTTCAACTTCACGCCAGTCAAATTCATCGGCTGCGATTGGAGGTGGCTCTCCGTATAGGGCGCAGGACCACGCTTTAATCGCGGCTTCTTTGGCTGCCCAACATCCCGCGAGGGATGCGCCCTGAGCCGCGGATATAGATGAGGAATGTCCGTCCGCTTCACCAAGCCTCGTGCTGGGGGCACGAGACTTCGCGTCGAAGTGGGGAAGCGGGCGGACGGTGGGAGCCGAGGTAACTGACGCGCAGTAGCTCCACTCCCGGTCTGTGTACACGGATGCGAATGTGGAACCCGGTTGCGTGACGTATTCGCTATGCGCACTGATCTGGACGAGATCAATACCCGTCCCGATCAGTGCGCTCATGCGATGGTGTGATGTCACGGCCGGTAGGTGCCTTCATCGCTCAGACGCGCGTGCTCATCGAGGAGCATGGCGGCTTCTACTTCGTGTGAGTCGATTCCGCGTTCATCGGGTAAACGGCGTCCCTCGATCGGTGTGAACAGCGGTTCCGCACCCGTCATGGCACGTTCGAGGCGCAAACGGCCATCCAGTAGCCGCTGTGATGCTTGCTCGCGCCAACGCGAGGCCGCTTCTTCACCGCGTTCAGCTCGCAAGGCGGCCTCGAAAGCTGCCGGGTGAACGAGCACGATTATGGCTGAGACGTGACCGAAACCGAGTGAGGTGAGGACACCTGCGCGAATCGGTGAGGACGCGGTGCCGAGCGGATGACGAAGCCATACCAGCGGTGTATGAGGCTTCATTTCGGGGTCGAGGCAGTCGAGGGATCTGTTCGGTGGAATCACCTGATGGGTGAATACGTCGCAGATTCCCGCGGTTTGGAACAGTGCTGCCCCACCCTTGGCGTGTCCGGTGAGCGTCTTTTGGGATATGACGTAAAGCGGGTTGCCCGGCGTGCGTCCCAGTGCGGCGCAGAGGCGTGAATGTAGTTCGGCCTCATTCGGGTCGTTGGCATTAGTCGACGTGTCGTGCTTGGATAGCACGCCGATGTCGTCAGGGGTAGCGCCCAGACCCGCAAGCGCTCGTGCAAGAGCAGAATCGCTGCCTCCTCGTCCCGCGGCGAGCGCACCGATTCCCGGTGCGGGAATTGACGTATGCGCTCCATCGGCGAAGGACTGCACGTAGGCGACTACGCCGTAGACAGGCAGACCGAGGTCAGCGGCGATATCTCCGCGCGTGAGCAGAACTGTTCCTCCGCCTTCAGCTTCCAGGAATCCCGCTCTGCGACGGTCACCGGCCCGAGAGAAGTGCCGCGGTGAAATACCTTTGGCGTACATGGCCGCCGAATCAGCAGTGGCGTTCATATCGCCGAATCCGGTGAGAGATTCAACTGAGATATCGTCGATTCCGCCTGCCACAACGAAGCTCGACTTGCCGAGGCGAATCTTGTCAACGCCCTCTTCCACTGAAATCGCGGCTGTCGCACACGCGCCGACCGGATGGATCATCTGTCCGTAGCCACCTACGTAAGCCTGCATGGTGTGTGCGGCCACGACATTCGGCAGAGCTTCTTGAAGAATGTCTTGCGGGCGGTCTTCTCCGAGGAAACGGTCGAGGAACACTTTGCGTAGCGACTCCATGCCGCCAATTCCGGTGCCCTGCGTGGAGGATACTTCGGCGGGGTGCACTGCTTGCAACAGTTCCGCGGGGCTGAAACCGGCGGAGACGAAGGCGTCAACCGCGGTTACCAGGTTCCACACGGCAATACGATCGAGGGCTTCGAGCATAGTGGGTGGAATGCCCCACTGTGCGGGGTCGAAGTTGTCGGGAATCTGACCGCCAACTGTGCGCGTTAAGGTGGCGCGCCGCGATACGCGCACCGCTGAACCAGCACGTTTGAGAACTTTCCATTCACCGTCAAACCACACTTCGGTATGGGTGGGGTCGGCGACCGCGTAGGCGTGCGCATCCTCCTGCGAATCAACAGCAAACACCTGGTCTGATTCAAGGTACACGGTAGCGGCGTCATCCGATCCTGCGTCCACGATCGTGGAATCATCGCTGAGCGGGCGGATGCCCGAACGGGCTACCACTTCGTCCCTGTACCGCTGATAAATGTCGGCTTCATCAACGGGGTTGCCGTCGGAGTCGTACCATCCGGTCGATGGATTGTCTTTCCATTCGATCAGCCCCATCATCCATGCCAGTTCCATGACGCCCGCGGCAGTGAGTTCGAGGTCGTCACCAATCTCAGCTTCCAGCCGCGTGCGTCCCGATCCCCAGGCGCTGATTTCACCCAGTCCCACAATCACAACCTGATCGCGCAGGCTGGTTTGGCCCGGCGTCCAGTCGATTGGTTCCGCTAGTCGTGGCTTGACAAGATTCGGGAGGGCGGGAATGCGCGGGGTGTCCTCGGCTGTGTCGGTCTCAGAGGCCGCCACCCGAGCACGTTCTTGCGCTGCGAGGGCGGGCAGGTCGAGGTCGACCTCCGATAGCCCTCCGGTCAAATCGGCATCTATCGGGCTTTGTGCGGCGCGCTTACGAGCTTCCTCGTTCATGAGTTCGACGAGTTCATCCGCCATTTCTTCCGTGGTGAACACGTGAACGCCGGCGGCTTCGGCTGCGGGAACGAGCACATCATTTGCTCCCATCAGGCCAGTACCCTGTACCCAGCCGATGCGTGGATGCGCGAGCGTAATGCGATCGGTCCAGTCCTTTTCCGAACTCCACTTATTGACGATGGCGTCAAAGGCTGCCTTGGCTTCGCCATAGGCTCCGTCTCCACCGAAGGTTCCACGGTTGGGTGAACCGGGGAGCACCACGTGGACTCGGTGATCGGTGGCGGTGGCCGTTCCAAGTTGTGAAAGCTGGTGAATTGACCGCTCCACACTCCACAGCAGGAGCCGTTCCTGTCCGAGTGCTTCTTGCGGTGCGGATCCCAGCGTGCCCCGTACCGGTGGCGCCGCAAACGGTAGGTACAGGGTGGGCAACAACGCCCGTTTGATCACGGTCGTTGTGGCACCTGCTGTTTGGGTTTGTTCAGTCCCTACCCAGTCGATGAGGGCATCCACGTCACGGAAGCTCGACAGATTGGCTGGTACCAGCCACAGCGACGCTCCCAACGCCGCATGGTCACGGTACAGGGTCTTAGCGAATGCTAGTCGAGCATCGTTGACAGATGACGCTGTCATAATGACGGTTGCTCCCCCACCGAGTAGTTTCCCTACCACAGCAGCGGCAATCGAGTTCGGCGCAGCTCCCGTGACGAGGGCGACGTCGTTGGCGTATTCTCCCGATGGCTCACTCATGGCGGCCTCGGCAATATCGCTGAAAATGTCATCTCCCCCGTGGTCGGCGTACCACTGGGCGAGGTCGCGCAAAGATTCGCCGCCCCCGCGATACTGGTCGACTACCACGTCTTCGATGCGGAATTGTCCTGAGAAGATCCGCGCGAGATCTTCGCGCGCACTAGCCCACCGGTCATCAAGCAGGACGGCTTTATTCGCGCTAAATGCGGGGGTGACGGTCGATAACCACCCGGTACCTAGTTCAGCATCAATGGCTTCTACCAGTTCCGACAGGTCGTCACTGCCGTGGTCGCCAGAGCGGTTGTGCAACCCAAGTTTGGCGAGAATCTGGCGTGCCTGAGAGGCCAGAATCCCGTTTTCACCAAGGATTTGTTCTTTTAGTTCAGTGAGGGCGGCTGAATCGACGACCTCTCCGCCACCGGCAGAACCGGATGCCAGTGAGATTGACAGTCCGTGTGCGGAGGCGACAGATTGGACGGCGGCATCGATAAGCGCATCGGCCTCTGCCGCATTCGTGACGGTAAGCGGAAGGGTTGCGAGCTCTCCGCCGCGCACTGATTCCCCTTCGCGAGTGCCGAGTAAGATGGCGGCTCCGACTTGTGGAATCCACCCCTCCCCCAGGCCCCAGGTACCCGATACGCGCGTGTCGACGTGTTGCGGTTTAAGTCCCGCACCGCCGAAGAGCTTGCGCAAACGCGCGGTAATCGCGTCGGTGAGGACAGGGCCGAATGCGCGGTAGTTGCCTGCCACAGCATTGACTTTGCCAATGAGTTCGGAAACGGTCGCTTCGGCAGCTCCTTCAATATTCGGCACTCCCAATTCAGCGGCCATATCCATCAGTAGCTGATTGCGCTTGGAGGAAACTCCGTTAGTCAGAGTATCGACGGTGTCGCCATCTTCGACCTGAGCGGGCGTCATCTTATTGGCGTAGGCCAAGAGGATGCGCACCGCTTCGCCCGCAGATACGGGAAGGTCGGGAGCATCGGCGGCGGAGCTCACTTCACCAGCGGGCGCTGGAACCGGCGCTGATTCCACACTAGGTACAGGATCAGCGGTTTGTGCGGGCGTTTCAGCCTCATTTTGCGTCGATCCTGTACCTTCACTCGAATTCATAGGTACAGGCTTAGCGGTGTCAGCATCGGCGTTGCCAACAGCTAAACCGGTTGACCCTGTACCTTCGTGGGTGTCGGGGTCGGAGGGCGCCGAATGAACGTCCTGCGCCAAAACTCGAGCCTCGTCTCGTTCCACATTGAGAACTTCCACGTCGACGCCGCGCAAATGCGCAAGCGCAAGGGTTTTTTCGGCAAGGTTTGCCAACGTGGGAGCTGACGCCAATCCCACTTCGATGACACGTTCAACTCCGGCGCCTGTCGGTGCTTCGGTGAAGAGCAGATCCTGCGTTTCGATCCACCGCACTGGCGAGGCGAACTGCCATGCCAACAGTTCAATGAGGAGCGTGCGCGCAACCCGGGCCGGGTTGTTCATCGCCTGTTCCCATCCGCCTTCCAGCAATTCTCCCACCAGCTCAGAGGGAACCACCGAGCAGATCTCGCGCGCAAAATCTTCAGACAGTTCGAATGGGCGTGCAACAAGATTCGGCACATAGCGTCCTTCGAGCACCCGGTAGTCGAGTTCCTCAGGCAATAGAGCTTCCAGTTTTTCGCGGAATGCGGGAACACCCGCACGCAAAACTGAGGAGTGGAACGGCACGTCGATTCCGGGAATCAGCATGAAGGGACGACGCCCTCCGAACTCTTCGGCCCGGCGGGTGGCGTCTTTCTCAAGCGCTTCCAGCCCGGCAATGGTTCCTGCCACCGCGTATTGCAAACCAGCAAGGTTGTAGTTGACGATTTCGAGGAATTCGCCACTGGCCGATGCCACGGACTCGATGTACTCGCGTACCTCGTCATCCCCTACCCCAAACTGGTTGGGACGCAGAGCACCGAGACGATAGTTTGACCGTCCCTGCGCATCGCGCTCAACAAGGTGGTGCATGGCGGAACCACGCTGGTACACGATCTCGAGGACCTGCTCGAGAGGGAATATATCTGCGCATGCCGCCAACGCGTTGTATTCACCAAGTGAATGCCCAGCGTACATACATCCGTCGACAAATGCGTTATCTGCTTTGAGTTGCTGGGTTTGGGCGTATGCCAAGGTCGCCAAAGCCACCTGCGTGAATTGGGTGAGGTTGAGGACGCCCTCGGGATGCCGCAATACCTCGGTGCCCACCCGCAATTCGGTCGGGTTATCGCGCACGATGGCTTCGATGGAGAACCCCAGACAGCGGCGCGTATGCCGGTCGGCGCGCGTCCAAATCTCCCTCACCACCGGGGTCATGTTTTCCATTCCCATCTTGGCGCGCTGGATACCCTGTCCGGGGTAGACGTACGCGGTTTTCGGGGCGGTGACGAGGGCGCGTCCGGTTGATACCATCTGGTCGTCGATGCGGCAGGTAACTTCGATAGCGAGGTCTCCGCCGACGGCGCGACCGACTCTTTCGACGGTGATTTCCACCTGATCGTTGAGGTCAACCATGCCGTACATCTGGTAGGACCAGCCGGTGATTTCCATGGCCGGAGTACGCACTCCGCGGATGACTCCCAGCCTGCCGATGGAGTCAACGCCGGCAATATTGGTGGCGCTGATGACGTGTTGGGCGGTGGCCGATAGCCACATGCCGTGCACGAGGGGTGCCTGCAGCCCCGATAATCCAGCAGCCGCATACGAGGTGTGAATCGGGTTGAAGTCCCCGGACACATTGGCAAATGCGGTCATGTCGTCGGGAGCCTGTACCGTGACACGACGCAGGAATGACCGCGGCGTATCAATGACGGTGGCATTGGGCGCGTAGGAGGGCGCGGGCGCGGGTGGTTGCGTTGAGGCAACGCGGCCGCGAATGGCAAACCGTTCGGTCAGGCGCGCGAACTCGCGTTCCCCGTCGAACATGGTGATTTCTACGCGCACAACCCGGCCCGAGCTTGATTCCGATAGCTCCGCGCACTCACCCTGTACCTTGACGTGGGTGCCGTCGGCGGGCAGAGCCCCCGATAGTGTCACCGTGTGGTCGAGGTGTACGGCGTTGACGAGTCCTTCGATGACGGGGATGTCGTCGTAGATGGCGGTTCCAAGCGCGGTGTAGATGGCCGGCCAGCACGGTCCCACCAGCGCGTCAGGTACCACGTCGACGAGGTCGGCAGCGAGGGCTCCCCCGGTGACTGCGCCGTGCGCCGGCCCGAGGTCCGCAGTGTAGGTGAATCCGGCGTGCACGACGCCGAATCCGTCATTTGGCTCCACGTTTGGCATCGTCTCGATGGTGTCGCCGTTGACTGTTGTTGTGCCAACTCCGGCAGCACCGGCGAGCAGGTCGTAGGCGGTCACACCCAGACGCGCCATGTCAACCACCGGGTATCCGCCGGTGGCGCAGGATTCGGGTAGCAGGATCGGAATGTCGATTTCTCGCACGGCGTGAGGACGGTACTGTTCGAGGCCGTCCCACGCGGTGTCACAGTGCACACGAATGGTGAGTCCGTCTTCGCTTTCGCGAATGCTGGTGGACTCGGCCATAACGTAGGCGGGATTGGCGACGAGATTACCGTTCCATTCCATATTCGGAGTTTGACGGATGAACTCTTGTGCGGATTGCGCATGGCGGAACCGTGAATACACCGGGACAGGTTCGGCTTCGATGGCGTCAACGACGGCGGCTTCGTAGCGGGCGAACATGTCACCGATAGGTTCGTCGATACGGTCAATACCAGCCACCGACAGCGGCCCGGGAATGATGCGCACAGCATCCGCGGCGAAACGTTCGTCGTGAGATTGCCACAGCGTGTCGGTTCCCCACCAGCGCGCCAGGTCAGCGTCGAGGATTGGCACGAAGGGCATGGGCTTGTGGTATTTGCGGCACAGTTGCACAAACCATGCCGAATCCGACGCTCCAACGTACAGGGTTTGTGCTTGCGGGTAGGCATCCAGTAGCTTCGCCAGCGCCGCTTCCGCGTCATCAATGTCGCTCATCGTGGGGAACAGGGTGTCTATGTCACCGTGGTCGGCTTCGGCAAGACGCCCTTCGATCCGATGAAAGAGGTCGTATACCCGGTCTTGCCAGGTGGGGTCGGCGTAGGGGTATGACAGGTCAACCATGCGCGTAATCCATTCGGCATACGTCATGTCGTGGACATCACCGAAGTACGGTTTCGCGGTTTTATCCAGGGCGGCAATCAGTTCGTCCCGGCGGGCATTAATGGCTTCCAGGTCACCGTCAAGCTCATGGATGAGCCGAGAGGCGCGCGAGGAGGAGTTTTCAATTTCGTGCATGTCGGCGTCGAGGTGGGACAGGCCGGAGGTGATCCCACCTTTCGATTCACCGCGACCAACCCATCCGCCGTCGTCGAGAACGCCCGGCGTGTCTTTGAGAACCTGTTTGACTTGCGGGGATGTGCGCGCTTCTTTTACTGCCATCGTCGCTGTTCCCAGCATGACGGCGTCGACGGGCATGGCGGGGCGGCCATATGGCGCCGACCAGGTACCCGTGATGTATTCGGTCGCGCGGGCAGGGGTGCCGATACCGCCGCCCACTACGAGTATGACGTTGGAGGTCGCGCGGGTGCGCGCATAGGTATCGAGCAGGAGGTCGTCAAGGTTAACCCAGGAGTGGTGTCCGCCGGCGTGGCCGTCCTCCACCTGCATGATGAACGTGATGTCTGAGTGCGCGTCGGCAATATCGAGAACAGCGTTGATCTGGTCGACGGTACCGGGCTTGAAACATAGGTAGGTGAAGCCGTCAGCGAGAAGCTGCGTGATGAGTTCATCGGCCTCATCCGGTTCGGGAATCCCAGCGGCGATGGTGACTGAATCAATGGGGGCTCCATTGTGGCGGGCTTTGGGGACGATGCGGTTAACACCGAATTGAAGGTTCCACATGTATCGGTCAAAGAACATGCCGTTGAATCCGGCGGCGCGGCCGGGTTCCAGGAGTTTCTTTAAGCCGTCCTTGTTTTCGGTAAACACCTCTTCGGAGTATTGACCGCCGCCGGCCATTTCCGCCCAGTTGCCCGCATTTGCTGCTGCCGCAACAATTTCTGGGTACACGGTAGTCGGCGTCATAGCCGGAAGCACAATGGGTGAGCGCCCGGTGAAGCGAGTAAAAGCTGTGTCAACTACTGTGCGTCCGCCGGGTAGCGTGACGAGGCTAGGCGCAAATGAGTCCCATGACACCGGTTCGTCGACCTCGAAACCGGGGGTGTCGAGGTCGGTGCGAGCTTCGCGGGTGCCTGCATTAAGCATTCCCGTGCCCGTCCCCGACAGGAGGGTCCGACTCATGCGGGTCACCATGTCGGATGGTCCGAGATCGAGGAACCACTTGACCCCTTCGTCTCGCGCCGCCTCCAGCTGAGACACCCAGTTAGCCTGGTCAACGAGAATGGCGCGAGCAATATCGACCGCCCACGTCTGATCAATCTGTGCGCCTGCCGCATTGAGCTGCTGTACCCAGTCCTCGATCAAGGAGAGGGCCTGTGCCAGAAGCGGCGAATGGAATGGTGCGCCTACCGGCAGGAAATCAAAGCGGGCGTTGATTGCGCGCCCACCGTATCGGCGTGCCTCAAGACCGGCATTGAAGCCGCTGATGCGACTTTCTACATCTTGCTGGAATGCTTCCAGATCGGCGGGTTTACCGGAGAATACAATGGCTTGCGTATCGTTAATGACAGCGCGATGCACGGTATCGGTTTCGAGATATTCTTCCGGTACTCCCCGCACCGACAGCATAGGTGTGCCGGTGGCGAGCGCATTTGCGCCGAGACGTAGCGTCACCGACTGAGCGGCGTGTCCGATGAGGAAAGACAAAGCAATGACGCGACGCATCTGTGCATCATCGTCGGCAACGAAAGCTTTAGCCAGCGCCGCCCCCAGTACCCCTTGGGAGTGACCTAGGAATGCGCGCGGAGCATTCGTGTGAACATCCAGGCTCGTACCATCGAGGTCGATGAGGGCTCCCAATTGCGCCAGCGTAATCCCTGGCACCGACACGCCGGCTTCGCGGTCGCGCGGGTCATCTACCGAGTCACCGGCAAAAATCTCGTCGAGGCGCGCCTGCGCCCCCGGAGCATGTGTGAGCAGAGGAAGCGCAATCGGGTGAGTGAGATCCCGAGCCGACTCATAGGCCGCGCGAATCCGCGCACCCGCCTGGGGCATCGCGAGCGACTGGTCGAGGCCCGCCCTCCACGCACTGCCTTGTCCAGCAAAAACAAGAGCGTACGGTTGCGAGAGGGAAGCTAAGAAACTACTAGACATATTGAGATCTTTCTGGTCAGCCCTACATGGGAGCGTTGTCGTGGATACGCGGCGAGCACGTAGTCCGGTCTTTACGGGCAAGGATGGACAGCGAGCGGCAAATCACCGCGCGCGTGTCTTTGGGTTCGATCAGGGCATCAAGTTCACCCTTATTGAGAGACAGATTCGGGTTAACGGACTGTTGGGCGTACAGGTCCATATAGTGTTGGCGCTGTTCGGCAACATCGCGGCCTTCTTTACCTGCTTGCACGAGTTGTTTGCGGAAAACGATGTCGACTGCGCCCTCCGACCCCATAACGGCAATTTCGGAGGACGGCCACGAGTAGTTCACATCTGCGCCCAAGGATTTTGATCCCATGACGATGTAGGCACCACCGTAGGCCTTACGGATGATGATGGTGATAAGGGGAACAGTGGCTGTCGCATAGGAGGTGATTAATTTGGCGCCGCGGCGGATAATTCCGGCGCGTTCCTGTTCGGAGCCGGGTCGGTAACCCGGCACGTCAACGAGTGTGACGATAGGGATACCGAAGGCATCGCAAAACTGGACGAATCGGGCGGCTTTTTCGCTCGCGTTCACGTCGAGTGTGCCCGCGTCGGCGAGAGGCTGGTTAGCGACGATACCGACACTACGCCCTTCAAAACAGGCAAACCCGATGACAACAGATTGAGCGAACAGCGGTTGAACTTCGAGGAATTCTTCGTTATCCGCAATGGCTTCAATGACGTCAACCATGTCGTAGGGCTGTTTTGGTGATTCGGGAACAAGATCACCTACGGTGCGTGCCAGCTCGGCATTAAAATCGCCGTCGTCGAAACGGTACTGGGGAGGATCGTCGTCGCAATGCGAGGGCAGGTAGGACAGCAGCGTGCGCGTATAATCTAATGCTTCATCTTCATCGTCCGCGAGGAAGTGGGCGACTCCCGACTGCGTGTTGTGGAGGTCGCCGCCACCGAGGTCTTCGGAAGATATTTCTTCTCCTGTCGCCGCTTTAACGACCTGCGGACCGGTGACGAACATGTAGGAAGATTTTTTCGTCATAATGATGAAGTCGGTGAGGGCGGGACCGTATACCGCTCCCCCAGCACAGGGGCCGAGGATGACGGAGATCTGCGGGATCACACCGGAGGCTTCTGTATTTGCTTTAAAAATCTTGCCGTATTGTGCGAGAGCGGCAACACCCTCCTGAATACGTGCTCCACCGGAGTCGAGCAGAGAAATGATTGGAATTTTTAGGCGCTGAGCCTGCTCCATCAGGTGCAGGATTTTGTAGCCTTCCACTTCTCCGAGCGTGCCACCACGGACGGAGAAATCCTGCGCCCACACCGCAACACTGCGCCCGTCAATGTCACCAAATCCGGTGATGACGGCCGCTCCTAGATATCCTTCGTCGATATTTCCACCGGCGAAACGGTCGATTTCGTGAAAGGAATCGTCGTCGAGGAGAATATTGATCCGTTCCCGGGCAGTCTTGCGGCCATTGGCATGCTGGCGGGCGCGGGCGCGCTCTTCCGCGGCCTCCAACATGGCGGCGGCTTTGTGGGCGAAGTTTGCGCGGCCGATTCTTTCGTCGGTCATGATGTCGCTCATTCGTCCTCCTGAATACTAATGAGTAGGTCGCCGGCTTTAACGGTTTTCCCGGGACCAACGTGAATGTGTTCGACAGTGCCATTGCATGAGGCGTAGATGTATTTCTCCATCTTCATGGACTCAAGAACGACGAGGAGATCGCCCTCGGCTACCGTCGCATGCGGTTCGACGGCGACGCGCACAACCGTTGCTTGAATGGGTGCGATCGCGTCTGAACCTTCGATTTCGGTTTCGGCTTTTTTCCGTTTACGCGCACCGCGCAATCGTTGGCGCGGCAGGTCGGCGACGGCTTGCGCGGCTTCTTGCGCACTTGCCAGTAGCCCCTCGGGGAGTTTGAGGTGCATGCGTTTGCCGGCCAGTTCAACAATGTAGGTGGCAATTGATTCGGGTTCTTGCGTGGGTTTAACGACTTCGCCGGCACGTTCCATGCGGGCTTTGACGTCTTTGAGGACGTTGGTGTCTTCCATCCACTTGGTGTAAACGGCGAACTGGGCGTCATCGGGAGCATCCACTCGGTCGGGACCGGTGAAGTCGGGGTGGCGCAGAATATGTTCGATCAGCGGTGCAGAGGTTGGTAAACCATCGACGCTGAACTCCCACAGCGCGCGGTGCAAGCGCGCCAGTGCCCGCTGCCGGTCGGGAGCGCGGACGATGATTTTTGCGATAAGCGAGTCAAAATCAGCCCCGATAGAATCGCCCTCCCGGATGAAGGAATCGATACGCACACCGAGCCCGCCGGGCCAGGTGATGCGGGTAATTTTTCCGGTGGTCGGCATAAGGTCGTCAGCGGGGTTTTCGCTGGTTAGCCGAGCTTCGATGGCGTGACCGCGAGTGGCGGCGACCTCGCATAGTGCCTCACCTTGGGCGATGCGTATTTGTTCGCGTACGAGGTCGATGACGGCGACCTCTTCGGATACCGTGTGCTCTACTTGCAGGCGCGGGTTGACTTCCAGGAAATAGGGGGTCCCATCGGGCCCAATGAGAAACTCGCAGGTTCCGACACCCACGTACCCAACGGCGTCAAAGAGGAGTTGGGACCAGCGCATAATGGTGTCTTCAGTGTCGGCTGGTAGGTGTGGTGCGGGAGCTTCTTCGATGACCTTTTGGTTGCGGCGTTGAACCGAGCAGTCGCGAGTCGATACGACTGCGAAAGTTCCGGCCTCATCACGCATGCACTGTGTTTCCACGTGACGGGCTCGCTCGACAAGCTTTTCAACGAAGCTGGCCTTTAACGTGTCTTCATCTGCGTGGTCGGTGAAAAATCTGTCGACGTCTGCGTTGGAGTCCAAACGGGTAATCCCCATGCCGCCGCCCGAATCGGCCTTCTTAATGAGAATGGGGAAACCGTATTGGGCCGCGAAGTCGTAGACCTGCTGTGCGTCGGAAATTCCGCTGGAGATTCCAGGGATCGTCCCCACATTGTTGTATTCGGCGATTTGGCGCGCACGAATCTTGTCTCCAAGTTCTTCAATCGCCTGCGCGTTTGGGCCAATCCACGTGATACCAGCTTCGGCTACAGCTCGTGCGAACTCAGCGTTTTCCGCGAGAAACCCGTAACCGGGGTGAATTGCATCTACCCGTGCACGTTTGGCGACCTGGATAATCGCTTCACCATTGAGGTAGGTGTCTTTCGCCAGCGTTGATCCGAGACTATACGCTTGGTCGGCGAGGTCACAGGCGAGAGTGTGGACGTCTTGTTCCGCGTAAACGGCAACCGTTTCGATACCCATTTCTCGCGCGGTGCGGATGATACGAACCGCAACCTCACCCCTGTTGGCGACGAGTATTTTCGTCAGTTTACGGGTGTCACTATTGGTCATGTGTGCCGTCCTTTCTGCTGTCACGCGCGTTCTCTGCTGTTCGCAGCGACGATTTCGGAAGAGGCGAGGGCGACATCGCCGCACGTGATGGTCATGTGAGTGCCGCCGCGGCGAACACGCAACGCGCCGTCGTCGTCTACGCTGTCGACTATTGCGCTGATGGTTTCGCCAGATGCTAGTTGGATTGTGGTTAGCTGTCCGACACCGACTAATAACTCGGTGTATTCGGCCACCCATTCTTGAGGTACAGGGTTGCTATTCGGATCGGCTTTTTCGATCAAGGCACGATAGGTTGTGAGGAACGCCGTCAGCAGGCGATCTCGCGTAAGTGCGCCCCGGAGCGAAATAGCGCCGGCATACGGGCCAGCTTCTGCCGGTACGGTGTCGATATTGAGGCCCACCCCGAGGACAACAGTATGTTCATCGCCCTCATGCGCAATATGTTCGGTGAGGATTCCGGCCACTTTTTTGTTGTCGACAATCACATCATTGGGCCATTTCACTCTCGCTCGGTGGTCGCGCAAGACTCGTGCCATCGCGATCCCTGCGAGCAGACTGACCCATCCGAGTTGCTCGGTGGTTGCTCTCACGACGGTTGAAAATAGGAGGGCCGTCTGCGGAGTATCTACCCAGCTTCGGGTGTAGCGTCCTCTCCCAGCGGTCTGGTGGTCTGAGACAACCGTCGTCCATGTCTCTACCGTCGCGTCTGTACGAAGCAATCGCGATAGGTAGGCGTTGGTCGAATCGACAACTGCCCGGTGGATGAGCCGTGGGCAACAGTGCCAGAGTCGATCGGACGATGCCGATTGCTGGCGCAACGTGCTCACATGTTCTTGCGAACTTGTCGTCGATGACGCAGGTCGTGACATGAACGTCCCCTTCCCCAGCTAGAGGCCTTTAACCTCATCATTCGGGGGTAGGGGGTCTGCCACAAATACAAACCTGTATATTTCCGCTTATCCGCGGTCCCATTGGCGGCTTTTTAGCTTGCGTCCCCTCACCGCACATTTCCCCACCAAGGTACAGGGTTAGACATTTTTCAGGGCATAAAGCGCACACAATTGCATCAACCCTGTACCTTGGTGGGGTTGTGGTTCTAGGCTTCAGTCAGGTTGCGGAATATTAGCTAGGTTCGGAGGCCGCGTATAGAAGGATGAGAATCATTTCAACAATGTCGCGCGCCGGAGAGTCGGCTATCGAAGTTTTCTCCTCAGATACGGCGACCGTCTCAAAATGCGATTGCGGGAGGCGGTATTCACGCGGGTGGTCGTATGCGGCTGTTCGCCACGCCGCAATCCCAGCTGCCCGCATCACTAACCCGACCACACTGTGTGTCAGCGCGCGAATCGATTGGGTGGGTTGGCGTCCAACGGCCTGCAGAATAACGGTCAGCACATTGCTCAGCTCGGCAATAAACTCCTTGTTGAGGTCCAGTAACCGGGCGCCCCAATCTGCGTCGCGCACACTTCTCGTGAGAAGTTCAGAATGAATAACGTACAGTTCTTTATCGACACCAATGGCATCAAGTGCCTCAAATAGGAGATCCTCCATCACCAGATGCTGGTTGGCTCCGTCGGCATCGCCCTGCGCATTCACACGGCTCTCAACGACATGATGAGGATTCGCGGCCCATTTTTGTACCTGTTCGCGTAAACGATCGATGAGATTTGCGTATTCGTCTTCCGCTAAAGCCCCCAGTAGCGATTCTTTGGTTGCAAAATTCGAGTAGAACGCTCCGCGTGTAAAGCCTGCCCGCGAGCAAATATTCTCTAGCGTGCAGCCTTCGATTCCGTCGGAAATGAGGATTTGCCGGGTTGCCGCAATCAGCTTATCCTGCGTTTCAAATCGGTTACCCACGACACCCCCACACGTTTCTCCACACAAAGTTACCGAACCGTAACTTAAATAAAACCCTACACGACGAGCCTATGAGCGTCAGCTCGGCACGACCTCCACCCGCACAACGATCATATTCACGCGATCGCCGCACGCCTTTGCAACGCAAATCTGACTAGTCCTTTAAGGTGGAAATCATGGCTCACTCACATGAACACGGCCCCATCACGCTGTCGCGCAAAAAACTGTGGAGGATTCGCATTTTCCTGGCGGCTATTGTCCTGCCATTAGCATTATCCACCGTCGTCGGCATGTGGATGCTGTGGCCAACGGGGGAAGCCAGCCCGGCGGGCACCATACCCGCGGTGAGTGAGCAAAGCATTCAGGGCAAAGCCGAAGTGACATCCCTCGATCCCAATGACTGCGTCAACCCGCTTCAAGCCCCCGTGACGCAGGAGGATGCCACCTACCAACCCCAAACGCCATCAGCGGTATGCGCAACCGTCCTAACCGGAGACAATGCGGGGGAAAATGTCAGTATCCAAACGCCGCCAGAAGTATACGCCTCCGTCACTGTGGGCACGGTGCTCAAAATCTTGCAAAGCTCACCCCTAGATAATTCTCCTCCTGTCTATTTTTACTGGGATATCGAGCGGTCGACTCCCATGATCTGGCTCATCGGCCTTTATCTTCTTCTCGTGGTGGTTGTGGCCCGTTGGCGCGGGGCTGCAGCTATCGCCGGGCTCGGCGCCTCGATTCTGGTGCTGGTCTACTTCATCATGCCCGCTCTCATGGCGAATCAGCCTGCCTTACTCACCACTCTGGTGGGCGTATCGGCGATGCTATTTCTCTCCGTGTATTTCGCGCATGGAATCTCAATTCGTACGACAACGGCACTGCTGGGCACATTTGGCGGAATCGCCCTCACCGTCCTTCTGGCACTGTGGGAAACAAAAGCCGTTCACCTCTCGGGAGCTTCTTCGGAGGACGCACAACTAATCTTCGGGTTTCTTCCCGAAATCAACCTATCTGCTCTACTTGTATGCGGCATTGTCATTGCGGGGCTCGGCGCTCTCAACGATGTCACCATCACGCAAGCGTCAGCCGTGTGGGAACTTCACGCTGCCGACCCGACTATGGGGCGCACTCATCTTTTCGCCCGCGCCATGCGCATCGGACGTGATCATATTGCGTCAACCGTCTACACCCTAGCTTTCGCCTATGCCGGGGGTGCGCTCCCCGCCCTCTTGCTGGCACTTATGGTTGACCGGCCCGCCTGGGATGTCGTCGTTTCATCACAAATCGCAGAGGAGATTGTCCGAACTCTCATCGCGTCCATCGGCCTCATAGTTTCAATCCCATTGACAACCTTTGTGGGAACGGTACTTGTCCTACTGACGAGTACCACTGACAATAACAGCGAGGTCGATGGTAACCGCACTTCACTCACAGAAGACGATCTTTCAGCTGAGTTGACAAGTTCGCAAGCTTCGATCGAAAAGCCTGCTCACTGAATCTCGCCCCCCGTTGAACCCCCACCAGCTCAAGGATTCCTCTCCCCCACCAAGGTACAGGGTTAGCGTATTATGCGCCCTTTAACGCCGCTCAAATTCATCAACCCTGTACCTTGCGGATAAAGAATAGGTCCCGGGACAAAGCCCGGGACCTATCACGCCATAGTGATCGTGCGTTATTGCAACTGACTAGACGATAACCTGTTGCGTTAGAGGATCGAAGAGGTAGATTTCGTCGGCCGCTGGTTTGATGCGCACGAGGTCGCCAGCTGTGGGATGGTTGCGACGATCAAGCATGACGGCAATCCGGTGAGGTTCATGAGTCAACCCCAATGTCTGCGACTGTGCAGACGCAACCGCATCCGGCTCGGCAATCGTGCCATACAAAAACGCCTGCGACCCGAGCATTTCCACCATGTCGGTAGTCAGGGTCAACGCCGGTTCATCGGGTCCCGCCGCAGTCCACGACTCTGGACGGATACCCACAATGACCGAATCTGAGATCGCACCCTTGACATTTCGCGGCAAGGGAATTCTCAGCGACCCCATGGCGGCCACCCCTTCTTCGACCACCGGGCAGGTAAACAGGGTAATTGCAGGGGAACCAATGAACGAAGCGACGAATGTATTAACCGGGTTGGAGTAAAGCTCCTGCGGCGTGTCAATCTGCTGCAGTTGCCCATCGCGCATAACGGCCACGCGATGCCCCATCGTCATAGCTTCGACCTGATCGTGAGTCACGTACACGGTTGTCACCCCGAGGTTGCGCTGCAGCGCCGCAATCTCGCCACGCATCGTCACGCGCAGCTTCGCATCAAGGTTCGACAACGGTTCATCCATGCAGAAAACCGTCGGTTTACGCACGATAGCGCGCCCCATAGCGACGCGCTGGCGCTGACCGCCGGAGAGCGCCGAGGGTTTGCGTTGCAAGAGCTCATCAAGTTCGAGCATTTTCGCAGCCCAGTCAACGC
>JAUNVE010000005.1:1027-90060 GCA_030537795.1 Actinomycetaceae bacterium | reverse complement strand
GCGTGTGGGCGGGTGTGGTTCCCTCCCGTCCGCGGGCCTGGGGGGGGGGGGGGCCCCCCCCCCCCCCCCACTTCTCGGGCGCTCAGGAGCATACCTTGGCTCAACACAATCCCGTTCGCAGCCGGAGGAAACCGTTATCGCTTACCCTGCGACAGTACGGGCCACCTCTTCTTCTTATCGGGCCGTCAATCATTCTGGTGGGAATTTTTGTCTACGGTTTGATCGGCCACAACTTTTATATGTCGATGCTCGATGCGCATACAGTTGCGCAATCGACCGGTGTTAAAGAAACATCCTTTGTCGGATTTGAAAACTATGCCACGCTATTCGGTGACCCAGATTTTCTCCGATCGTTGAAAAACCTTGTCCTTCTGACGGCGGCTTTCCTCATCGGAACTATGGTCCTGGGGTTTCTGTGGGCATGGATTTTGGAAAAACCCATTAAGGGTGAAGGCATCTTCCGCTCCATTTTCCTTTTCCCCATGGCGGTTTCATTCGTCGCTTCCGGTGTGGTCTGGAAGTGGCTTTTGAACTCGTCAACCGGGTCGGAAGCAGCTGGTCTGAACCGCCTTTTCCAAATGGTTGGACTCGGATTCCTACAAAACACGTGGGCGCAGAATATTTCCACCGGTATTCTTGCCATTGCCATTCCCGCGGTGTGGCAATTATCCGGTTACGTCATGGCCCTGTTCCTCGCTGGGTTTCGTGGAATTCCCCATGAACTCCGTGAAGCTGCCCGCGTCGACGGTGCTTCGGAATGGAAGATTTACCGACACGTCATCTTCCCGCAATTGGCCCCAGTGGCGCTTTCGGCAGTCATCATTATTGGGCATATGTCGCTGAAGTCATTCGATCTCATTATGTCGATCACCGATCAACGCACCTACGCGACCAAAGTTCCCGCTATTGACATGTTCAACTACATGACCGATGGCGACTATTCCATGTCGGCCGCGGTCGGCGCGGTCCTGCTCATTTTGGTGGCAATCGCTGTTATTCCCTATCTGATTTACGATGCGAAGGAGGATAGGAACTAATGAGCGTTGCAACCCCGAATAAGGTTTTCAAAGAAAGCGATGCGCTGGCGGTACGCACTACTCCAGCTGGCAAAGCAGTGCGCTACGCCCTCCTCATCTTTTCGCTTGCCATCGTCCTCATCCCGGTTTATGTCCTCTTCGTTACCTCCTTTAAAGGTATCGGGGATGCTGATCCCTCCCGCACTTGGTATCTGCCGCAAACGTGGGAATTTTCCAACTGGGCGAAGGCGTGGGATGAGCTCGCACCGGCGTTGGTCCGTACTCTTATGATGGTTATTCCCTCATCGCTCATCTCTGCGATGCTGGGGTCTGCCAACGGATTCGTACTTTCGCGGTGGCGTTTTCCAGGTGCCAATGTGGTCTTCACTCTCATCCTGTTCGGTATGTTCATCCCGTATCAGGCTGTGATGATTCCGCTACTCAAAATGATCTTGGCGCTCGAAGTGCCGCAGGGGATCCCGGCACTGATTCTCGCGCACGTCGTTTACGGTATTCCGATTACGACGTTGATTTTCCGCAACTATTATGAATCGGTTCCCTCAGAACTCATCGAAGCGGCCCGTGTCGACGGCGCCGGAATGCTTCGAACCTACTTCTTAGTAGTACTACCGATCTCTATTCCGTCATTTGTTGTGGTATTGATTTGGCAATTCACTTCGGCATGGAATGATTTCCTTTTTGCACTATTCTTCGGCGGTGGAAGCCAACGAGGCCCGGTTACGCTGGCTCTCAATAACCTCGCCAACGCATCGATTCTGTCTGAATACGGTGCTTCAATGGCCGGAGCTCTGATTGCCTCGCTACCGACGTTGATCGTGTACATTCTTCTCGGCAAATACTTTGTCGGAGGTCTTATGTCTGGTTCTGTTAAGGGATAGCATCATGACAAGTGCGAGGGGGAGCGGGAAGCTCCCCCTCGCACTTAAGTGCAAACTTTTAGGTTTAGCTTCCCATGTGCGCAAAGCGTGCAACAGTAGAAGTAGATAGTCGAAGGGAAGAAAACATGGGCAGAGACTCACGTGGAGATCTGATCCTAGAAGCTGCCCAGCTCTACTATTTTGAAGGCCTCACGCAGGCGGCTATCGGTCAAAGACTCGGTTGTACTCGATGGACGGTTGGTCGCCTTCTTGATGAAGCCCGCGAGAGTGGTCTCGTCACCATCACAATCAACCATCCGAAAGCCCGGACGCATGAATTAGAAACAAAACTCATGCGGACTTTCAAGATTCGCAAAGCGATTATTGTGCCTTCCGCGGGTCGTGGTGGCGTCGAGGTCGCGCGAGTAGCAGCCAGCTTTATTGCAGATATTCGTCCGCGTCCAAGCACTGTCGCAGTGTCGTGGGGGCGGACACTTGCCCGCGTAGCTCAGCAGCTACCGCTGAATTGGGCGCCGGATGTTCACGTTTATCAGACAAATGGTGGTCCGACACGATCAGGGAGCGACTCGATTTCCAAATCACTTGGCGTGGTGGCGGATAAAGGTCCCGGTACCGGGCACACGCTTCCGGCCCCGGCCATTGTCGGTAGCCCTGATTTGGGTTATGAACTGCGCAAAGAACCGGTTATTGCCCATACGCTCGACAATGCTAGTCGAGCCGATTTGACACTTTTTTCACCCGGATCTGTCACCTACGATTCAGTCCTTGTGCGTTCTGGCTATTTGCGAACAAGCCACATCGATGCCATACGCAGCGCCGGTGCGGTCGGTGACATCCTTTCTCACTTTGTCGACGCGAACGGCGACATCGTATCGCGCGAGTTAGATAAGCGAACAATTGCTGTTCCACTGTCAGCTCTGCGTCAAGCCAAACACTCCGTCGCCGTTATTGACACCGCCGACAAAGCACCAGCTCTTCTCGCAGCGATACGCGCAGAACTCGTTGCGACAGTTATTACAGATTCTGCCACTGCAAATGCATTACTCACCCTCGTGAACTAAGGAGTTCTCATGGCAACCATCGCAATTCTCGGTGCTGGCATTATGGCCACCGCACTGACTTTCCCGCTGACCGAAAATGGCCACCGAGTACACCTCGTCGGAACCCATCTGGATCAGGACATTATCGATTCAATCCAAAAGACGGGCGTCCACCCCAACCTCGAGCTCAAAGTCAACGATGGAGTAACCGCATATCAGCTCGAAGATGCCGATAAGGCTTTTGCAGGCGCAGATGTGGCCATGAGTGGCGTTAACTCCTTCGGTGTCCACTTCGCAGGTAAGCATCTGGCGCGCCTGGTAAAACCGGGCATGAAAGTTCTATCCATCACCAAGGGGATGGAAGCCGAAGAAGACGGAACGCTTCATATGCTTCCCGATGTTCTTAAGGGCTTCTTCGATCCCGAGCTGGTCGAACAGGTAACCTGGTCAGCTATTGTCGGCCCTTCGATTGCCGGTGAGGTCGCTGTCCATCACGATACTTGCGTGGTGTTCTGCGGCGACGATCAAGAGTCCCTCGACTACCTTGCCGATCTCTTCCGTACCGACTACTACCACGTGTGGACATCTACCGATTTCCTCGGTCATGAGATCGGTGCCGCCACCAAGAATATTTATGCTTTTGCCGCCGGACTTGGACAAGGTCTTCTCATAAAAGAAGGCAAGGAAGACGACAAATACGTTCGCTATAACTACAATGCCGCAGTATTTGCACAGGGGCAAAAAGAGTTGCGCCAGTTCATGGTTCTACTCGGAGGTGTCCCCGAAACTGCCGATGGTCTCGGCGGTGTAGGTGACATGTTCGTAACCTCTATGGGTGGGCGCAATGTCCGCGCAGGCGAGTACGTTGGCCAGGGGACACCGTTTTCGGAAGTACGCGACAACCTCATGAAGGGGGTCACCCTTGAAGGCGTCAACGCCATTCGCGTCATTGGCGGAGCTCTCGAGCCCTTGACTGAACGGGGTGTTATTTCCGCCGAAGATTTCCCACTTTGTCGCTACCTGTACGACATTATCGAAAATGATGCGCCTCTCGACATGCCGTGGGACAAATTCTTCGGCGGTGAAAAGTAACTGGCTATGCCTATATGTCGATAAGTAGTCAACGCTGACTGTTGACATAAAACTTCACCTGACCGGTGGTTTATTACTCAAGCTCAGAGCAATAAACCACCGGTTAAGTTTTAGGTCACGGATTCATTCAGTGGTCGTTGATGAACCGTATCGCTAAATGGGAGCCAACAGCACAAATTCACGAACGCGGTAGCAGTGTTTTAGAGTTAGAGCATGACCGAGCACAGTGCGCATCTCATTTTGACGCTTTCTTGCCCTGACCAGCCAGGTATTGTTCATGCTGTTTCCGCACTTATAGCGACTAATGGCGGCAATATTATCCAATCCCAACAGTTTGGAGATCCTGACACGGGTCTATTCTTTATGCGGGTTGAGCTTTCAAGTCCACGCGGCCGAGAGCCCATAGAAAAAGAACTTAACGAATTCGGTGAGAACTTCAACGCCAACTGGGATCTCGACGAAGCCGGTCGCGCGTTACGCACTATTATTATGGTGTCAAAAGAGGGCCATTGTCTGACCGATTTGCTATATCGCCAGCGCTACCACGACCTCCCTATCGATGTGGTTGCGGTGGTGGGAAATCACCCGGACCTAGCTCCGGTTGCGCAGTTTTACGGCACTCCTTTCCTCTGTATTCCGGTGACAAAAGACAATAAGAAAGCAGCGGAACGCGAGCTACTCGACATCGTGCGCGCCGAAGATATTGAACTGGTCGTACTGGCACGCTACATGCAGATTTTGTCAGATGAACTGTGCTCTGAACTTGCTGGATCGGTGATTAATATCCATCATTCGTTCCTTCCGTCCTTCAAGGGCGCGCGTCCCTATGCGCAAGCCCATGAGCGCGGCGTGAAGCTCATCGGCGCAACTGCTCACTACGTGACGGCTGATCTCGATGAAGGCCCCATTATTGAACAGGATGTCACTCGAGTCACTCATCGCGATTCAACTCGTGATTTGGTGTCGGAAGGACAGGACGTTGAGCGGCGAGTTCTCGCCCAAGCTGTCAAGTGGCATTCCGAGCATCGGGTACTGATGAACGGTGATCGAACCGTCGTATTCAACTAGCTCATCCCGCTCACCGTAACTCATAGCCGTCTGCCCCTTGATTGCGGTATCGTAAGGTGCGTCGCAACTGGCGCTCAGGTGGACTACCACCGGGGAGCGACAAGCAGGATTCAACGGCCGCCCGCCTGGGTCTTCGAATCACCGGTACGGTGCATGCCATGGCTCGCCCGACCGGACTGTCAGACAGCCATATCGGAGGATTCATGAGCACACCACTCAACGACATGTCACTGGCGGAACTTGACCCGCAGATCAGCCAGGTGCTGAGTGACGAACTCAACCGCCAACGCACAACGTTGGAAATGATTGCGTCAGAAAACTTTGTTCCCCGAGCCGTTCTTGAAGCTCAGGGGTCGGTGCTGACGAATAAATATGCGGAAGGATACCCAGGGCGCCGCTATTACGGCGGATGCGAAGCCGTTGACGTAGCAGAAAACCTGGCGATAGAACGAGCCAAAGAGATTTTCGGCGCGGCCTTTGTCAACGTCCAACCTCATTCGGGTTCGCAAGCGAACGCGGCTGTCCTTGGAGCACTTGCCAAACCCGGCGATACGATTTTAGGGTTATCACTTGATCACGGTGGGCACCTGACGCACGGAATGAAGATTAATTTTTCGGGCCGCTTGTATGACGCACAGTTTTACCAGGTGAATTCCGATACCATGCGGATCGAAATCGAGGAAGTGCGACGTATCGCTCACGAAACTAAACCGGCGGTGATAATCGCCGGCTGGTCCGCATATCCGCGCATCCTTGATTTCCAGGGATTTCGCGAAGTGGCTGACGAGGTGGGGGCAAAATTATGGGTTGATATGGCTCACTTTGCCGGCCTCGTGGCCGCTGGACTACATCCAAATCCGGTGCCGATAGCCGATGTAGTATCGACGACAGTGCACAAGACGATTGGTGGCCCCCGCTCGGGCATGATCTTGTCCCGCGATGCCGAACTCGGTAAGAAGATTAACTCACGCGTATTTCCTGGTGAACAGGGTGGACCACTGATGCACGTCATTGCTGCCAAGGCGGTTGCGATGAAAGTAGCGATGACCGACGAGTTCAAAGACCGTCAAAAACGGACAGTAGAAGGAGCCTCCCTGCTTGCCGATCGCCTCAACGCTGATGATGTTCGCCAGGCGGGTATTTCGCTCGTTACGGGGGGTACTGATGTGCATCTTGTGCTGGTCGATCTGCGGAAATCGCAACTCGACGGTCAGGAAGCAGAAGACCTACTCCACCGCGTTGGTATTACCGTCAACCGCAACGCGGTCCCCTTTGATCCACGACCTCCACGAGTCACTTCCGGTCTGCGCATAGGAACTCCTGCACTCGCTACGCGTGGCTTCGGTGCCAAGGAGTTTACGGAGGTCGCTGACATTATTGCAACCGCGTTGGTGCAGGGCGCTGGAGATGGCGAAGTTGACGTTGCGGGCCTGCGCGCTCGCGTCAAGGCGTTGACTGACGCGTTCCCGCTGTATGAGGAGCTCAACTAATGCGCGCCCCCTGGAACGGACCTGCTCGCATCCTTGATGGAAAGGCATGTGCAGCCCAGATCAAGCAGGAACTTGCGCAGCGAGTGCGCCGATTACACGAACGCGGTTGCCAACCGGGCCTGGGCACAATCCTGGTCGGTGACGATCCCGGATCGGCAACCTACGTGGCGGGAAAACACCGTGATTGCGCGGAAGTTGGCATCGAATCGATTCGCGTAGATCTTCCCCAATCTGCCACCGAAGAAGAGATTCTCGAGGCTGTGTCCCGGCTCAATAATGATCCGGCATGTACCGGTTATATTGTGCAACTTCCACTTCCGGATGGGATTAATACCAATCGAGTACTGGAAGCTATCGACCCGGCTAAGGATTCCGATGGTTTACATCCGACCAATCTGGGACGGCTTGTTCTTCGCGTTTCCGAACCCATTAATTCGCCGCTTCCGTGTACACCGCGGGCAGTTATCGAACTGATTGAACGTAACGGCATCGAACTTGCCGGACTTGATATCTGCGTGGTTGGAAGAGGAACGACTGTCGGACGTTCGATTGGACTGTTGTTAACACGTAAAGATATCAATGCGACCGTGACATTGTGTCATACCGGTACAGTTGATCTAGCAGAAAAAGTACGGACGGCGGACGTAGTCGTGGCAGCTACCGGCGCAGCCGGTATTATCACTGCGGATATGGTAAAACCGGGAGCGATTGTGCTCGACGTCGGTGTATCACGTGTCGAAGGCCAAGATGGGAAGGCTCGTTTATCGGGTGATGTTGCAGACGGCGTTGACGCGATTGCCGGCTGGTTATCGCCTAACCCGGGAGGGGTAGGGCCTATGACGCGCGCTTTGCTTCTCGCGAATGTTGTTGAGGCCGCCGAACGCAATTGCTGATTAGCAAACTGGAGGCCGCCACTGGTGCTATTACGAGAATATAAGCAGTGGCGGCCCCAGTTTTGTTGATATGAGTTGCGCGAGTTCCTTCCTAGTTCGGTAGAGCGTAGAACACGAGAAGGAACGTGGCGTAACTAGCGATCACAATGAGAGAACCAATAACCCACAAACGCGTCGTCTTGTATTCCTTAACCGATACGTTTTCCCGGGGAATACTGCGCAGTGAACGTAGGAAAGCTATGCTCTCTTCTCGCGGTTGCTGATTGCGGTTACCGAGGACAATGGCTATGAGTGAACCTCCGATTCCAATGAGTACCGGATTCGCCCAGATTGGAAAGTCGATTCCTCCAAATCTTGACAGGCTCTCGAATAGTGCCACGATAAGGAAGCCGGTAACGACACCGGCGATAGCGCCGCGCTCAGTGAGCTTCTCGCTTCGGATACTCCAAAACGCTAGGGGGCCCCAGGAGGCCGCAAATAGAGTGGCGGCAAAATAGCCGATTTCCAGGACCGCTGGCGTGGCAAAGTAAGTAGCAACTAGCGCAATAATGCCGACGGTAAGCATAGCGGTACGCGTGAGGTTAACATCGCGCTTTTCGATATCGAGTTTTTTGCGACGATTGGCCAGCCAAGGCATCACATCGTTGTCGATACTGAAACCGATGAGAGATAGGAATGAGGCCGCTGAGGATAATCCGGCCGCAACGATACCAGTCACAGCCAGTACTCCGAGCACCGGTGGCATGGCATTTTGAGCAGCCCACACAAAGGCAACCTCCGAAGGATTGATATTCGGATTAAATACGTTGATGAGAAGCCCGCCAAAGGCGACGAAAACGTAGAGGAAACCGATGGAAACAGTTGCCATAAGAGCACTTCGGATACTAACGTGCTCATTTTTGGCCATGAGGTAGCGGCTCGACTGCCAGGGACTCACGGCAACGACCAGCATCCAAACGATACCTAATGTCAGGCCCCACATGAGTACCGCTCCTGGAGTTCCCATATATGCATCCGGACCAGTTGTCCCGTGCCACGTCAAAGCGTCAGGCATGTCAGCGAGATTCCGCATCTTATTGAAGGCTTCAGTCGGGCCACCTGCTCGATAAAACAGCCATCCGACTCCGCCAACGGCAGCGATAGTGAAGATGAAATACATAATGGTGTCGTTGATCAAGACACCACGTGCGCCCGATAACAACGTAAAAATTGTGTATCCGATCCAAACCGTTAATAGTGAGAAGAAGGGGTTGATACCGGTTAGTTGTTGGATAATTAATGACATACCTTGGGTGACGGCAATGAGATAGAAGCCGATGCCGACGACCACTGTAAGACCAGTGATCATTTGGAGGGTGGGAGAACTGAATCGTTTCCCAAAGAACTCCGGCACTGTTAGGGCTTCAGATCGGCGCAAGTAGCGGCCGAAAAACATGACGCCGATACCGTATCCGGCGATGTTGAGCGGGGTGATGAGACCGAGAGCTACCGGGTACCCATCGTAGGCGAAGCCAATTTCTCCAAGGAACGTTACGGTTGACATATAGGAGGCAACGAGAGTTCCCCCCACAAGTACAGTGGGCGCATTTCGTCCGGAAACGTAGTAATCGTCTTTGTCTTTAATAGTTCGGCTAACGATAGCGCCGATAATGAGATAGATGACGAATGAGGCGAGAATGGCGATGGAGAAAACCATTAGTCTTCCTCCAGATAATCCCGACGGGTTACACGCCAGATCGCTATCACAATAAAGGCAGGTAACAGACTGTAATATCCTGTGAAGATGAGAGAGCTTAGCATCACGACTTCCTCTTTGAAAAAATGTGATCTAGAATCGACGACAACAGCTACGCGACATCGATTAATAGAGATCTTCAGTCAAATTTTTGTATTTGGCTACTGCTGTCTCGCATTTTGAACCATTGCTCTTCTATGAGGTGAACTTGTCGTGTCGTCATTCATCAACGGTCAAATCTCCCATTGGGACTATCAGGAAAAACTTGCCGAACTAAAAGGTCAGAAAACTCCCGGTCAAGCATCATCCAAATTTTTAGGTAGTAGTATTCAGCCAACTAAGAAATATGATCTTGTCATTATTGGTGGAGGCTTTACAGGGTTATGGACGGCCTATCATAATCTGCGCAATAATGCTGTAAATTCCATTGCCATCTTGGAAGCGAATACTGTCGGGTACGGCGCGTCGGGGCGCAACGGAGGGTGGCTATCCCAACTGTTTCCGGGACGAGCCTCCGTGTATGCAAAGAGTCGCGGTATTGAATCCGTGCGCAACTTTCAACGAATGATTATCGATTCGATCAGTGAAGTAATCGACGTCACAAAAGAGCATGGAATTGATGCGGATATTTGCCGTTCTGGGGGGTTAGAAGTCGCAACCAGTAAAGCCGGAGTTGCCCGGCTACGCAAGACTCGCGAAGCCGAACTTCACTACGGTCTGCGTCCGGACGAAGCCATCGAATTGAATGCGGACGAAAGCCGTGAGCGAATCAATATCGCCACCACCCATGCCGGTTTGTATCACAAGAATAATACGCGCATAAATCCAGCAAAACTAGCTCGCGGCCTTGCACAGTATCTCGTCGGTGAGGGCGTGGAGATTATTCAGGGAGTGCGTGTAACGTCGATTCACCCCGGATATGTCAGCACGAATCTGGGCCGCGTCAACGCTCGTCGAATTGTTTGCTGTACCGAAGGATATTCCGGGCCTTTGTTGGGAGAGGGACGCGTGATTCCAGTGAATTCCTCGATGATCGCAACGGAGCCTATCGCCGCTTCCGACTGGGAGAAGATCGGGTGGAGCGGCTATGAGCTTTTAGGCGATACCGCCCACACGTTCATTTATGCGCAGCGCACTGCGGATAATCGTATTGCTATCGGAGGACGGGGGTCACCGTATGGATACGGAGGTGACACAGCTGCAGATGGGCGTCTGCTTGAGAGTGTCGTTGATCAACTAGTGGATCGGCTAGGGGTGTTCTTTCCCGATGTTGACTTTGCGGTCGCACATGCTTGGCGTGGCGTACTCGGAGTGACACGAGACTGGTGTGCCACTGTTAACTGGGATGACGACACGTCGATCGGCTATGTATTTGGCTATGCCGGGCACGGCGTCACTTCCACGTATCTCGCCGGTAAGACGATGGCTGACCGCATTGCCCGTCGTCGCACCCCTGCCACCGAGTTGCCGTGGAATAATCACAATTCAGGCCGATGGGAACCCGATCCTATTCGGTGGTTGGGTATCCATTCTCTGTACAAAGTCTTTGGTGCTTCCGACGTGTATGAGAATCGTTTTGAAAGTGACAGGACACCGTGGCCTGCGCAGATTAGCGCGCGTATTGCGGGAATGGATTAACGTTTCACCGCTTCGTCCGGACTGCGGATGTGAAGCATGCGGCGCATCTGCGATACTGGCGGCATGAGTTTTTCACTAAGCACTATCAACGTCAATGGAATTCGTGCCGCCATGCGTCGCGGAATGGCCGCTGCTCTTGCGGAAACGAAGCCCGATATTATCGCCCTCCAAGAGGTGCGTGCATCCGATGCCGTTACTTTTGAACACCTGGGCCACGAATGGGATATTGTGAACTTCGCCTGCGAGATTAAAGGACGCGCAGGTGTTGCCATCGCGGTGCGACGAGATAGCGATCTGACACTTGTACACGACTCGGTGCGTCGCGGTGCACCGAGCGCAGGTGACGCCGTTGCAGTCGATACTGGTCGCTGGCTGGAGGTCGACGTAATTGATGGTGACACGACAGTGACTATTGTTTCGGCTTACCTGCATTCGGGGCAGGTAGGTACTGAAAAGATGGATCAAAAATTCGCGCACCTTGATCTGGTGACCGCACGAATGGCAGAACTGATCGAGTCGGGACGTGAGACGGTAGTATGCGGCGACCTCAATATTGTTCATACCGAGCGCGACATCAAAAACTGGAAGGGCAATCACAACAAAACTGCCGGCGTGCTTGATGAAGAAATTGCCTACGTCAGCCGCTGGCTCGACCAGGGGTGGCGGGACGTCACACGAGATCTAGTGGGTGAGCAACAGGGACCCTATACGTGGTGGTCGTATCGCGGTAAAGCCTTCGATAATGACGCCGGGTGGCGTATCGACTACCAGCTGGCGACACCGCAACTTGCAGAACGGGCGCAAAGCGTGACGGTGGACCGCTCAGCGGACTACGCGTCCCGCTTCTCCGACCACGCGCCGTTACGCGTTACCTACGCCTAATCAATCGCCTGGAGTGGACAAGCAGGCGAGTTATTCGTCCCGTTCAGCGATTTTCCGGACAGTTCCCATTGCCCATAGTTGACGACGGTACTGGTCAGCGTCGGCATCGGCTTTCTCAATTCGTTTGCGTAGGCGACGCGCCTGAACCGAGTTCCAAACGACGGAATCTAAGACGATTTCTTCATCGTCAGGGTTATGCCACGGGTCGGGTTCGAGGTCACCGGTCATCGTATGGTGCGGCCACGCCAGTGTCTCCGGCTTACTCATTGTGACGTAGTTCGGAGTTTCTCGCCCGTGAATATGCTCCGGAGAGTTAGGAACGGCGGCAAAAGGTGGATTCGCCATCCATGCGGCCACCATGAGGACGACACGCGCGATGAGGTTGATCCACAGCATGAGCGTCACGACCGCGGCACCACCAGCAAGTAGCGGGTCATCGACCGCTCCGATCACGCTGGTACCGAGATAGCGTAAGACCGCGGATCCCACTCCCACGATGGCTGCCCCGGTCCACAGATCTTTCCACGGAGTGCGCATCCCAGCCACAAAACGGATGAGGAGCACGACTAAAACGGTGTCGACGACAAAAGCTGTCAGAAGCGATCCAAATCGGAGGAGGAAGCTTCCCAAGCCGCCCTCCAGTCCAATCACGTTAAGAAACCAACTACCGAGCGTATTCGTTAACACGCCAAGTGTGGCGGTGGCCACCACCGATAGGGCGATGATGAGGAATCCAATAAAGTCGCGGACTTTGATCACTACTGGATTGTCGGGCAAACGAACAACGCCGAACATGGACCACAGTGACATTTTAAGCGCTGCCATGACTTTGGAAGCGGAAAACAAAAGCGCTACCACGCCGACAATTCCGGTTACGGTAAAAAGGCTGTCTTGCCTGAGGGATTCAGGATCTACCATCCCGCCGTTTCCCGAGCCATCTTTAAGTAAACCTGGCATGGCACTGTTAATGGCGTCGATGAGGGAATGCCGCAGTTCCGCGTTACCGCCCAGAACGTACATAAAAATGGTCCATCCGATAGCCACCGCTGCCGAAATAGAAAACAGAGCCACATACGAGATGCCACCGGCCAAGAGATTTCCGCGCTTGGTGGTGTAGCGTTTCAGGCCGCGGCCAATTCGGGAATACTTCCACCATTCGAGTAGCTGCATGGCTTTATTGACTATGCCGTCAGCGGCGAATGCGGCGGTAAGAGACGGCCCGAAAAGCGGGGGAGCAAAGGCCGCTCGCGGATCTAAACCGTTGATAGGTGGGGTCGTGTCAATCGCTGAGGAAGGGCGCGTATGACGACTAGATTCGTTGAGAGGGGATTCGTTTCGCATGTTCCGAACCTATCGCAAAAACTCGGTTTAAGCGCATTGAAAGCGGTTAGCAATGCGCTTTTTCACGTTCACTCGCTTCGACGCTAGCCGCTGGGAGCGGTGAAATTAAAAAGAGCTTGAGACAGGTATGAACCGTCTGGAGTAACGCGATCAAGGCGGAAACCTTGAACTGTCCATTCAGCTTGAAAATCGGCACATGTGATTTCGGCTTGATCTAAGCGCTCGTCGGGAACCTGCTGGGCAATAGTGACATGCGGATGAAAGGCAAATCGGGTGGGAACATCTAAGATGCCGGTGCGCACGTCATTTTCTAGCTCGATGAGGTCGCGGTTGCCCGCCACTACATCGACATATACAACGGGAGAAATGGGGCGGAATGTGCCGGTCCCGCGCAAGGCGATTTTAAATGGTCGATGTGCTGCGGCGATTTTTTGCAAATGCTCAGCGACATCCGCGCGCTGGCTTTTTTTGATAGCGGTGGGAGGGAGCAAAGTAATGTGTGCCGGGGTGTGATTGCCGTGTTCATCGCCGAATTCGAGGCGCCAAGCGGTGAGTTCAGACATCCATGGCTCTGGTACTGCAATGACGAGGCCGATTAGTTCTTCGTCCTCATCAATTTCAGGTAGATACATGTGGATTCTTTCTCGTTATAGTAATCGCGGAACAGCATTCAATTTTATGTTTGCGGATTACATTGTGGTGCTTGACGTGCAGTTTCGCAAGCTCGTTACGCCAGCGATATCAATAAAACTCACCGACTTGACAATGGGAACCAGGTAGAGCATATGTGGAAGCCGCCACACTATCGAATAAAAGCATGCCAAAGGTACCGCATCGAATAACGATTGTGTGCGTAGGATGGAGCCGGCTAGTTCTTTCTATAGAAAGCTGTGTGATGGCAATGGCGCAAGTGCGTAAAACCGCGATTCGCTTAGCGGATGGCCGGGACCTGTTTTATTTCGATGACTCACCCGAATATGTCAGCGGCGAAAAAACTCGCCGTACCGATGACCCCAGACCCCTCGTCGATCGGTTTGCACCGATTATCGAAGACGGTGTCGAACGGCCAGTAACTGCGCCGTGGATGCGCCGCGACCCGTTGACGGGGGAGTGGATCCCCATGGCTACCCACCGGATGAATCGCACATTTTTGCCGCCAGCCGATGCCAATCCGTTTGCACCGGCACGCCCGGGAGCAACGTATCAGGATGGGGAGATTCCCGACACCGATTACGATGTGGTTGTCTTTGAAAACCGTTTCCCCTCGCTGATGGCCGTACCCGGACAGCAGACGGAAACGGAGTATGTAGATGATGAATCAATATGGCCTATGCGTCCGGCAGCCGGTCGTTGTGAAGTCATCTGTTTCGGCCCAAATTTGGAAGAAAATCTGGTTGATATGGGGCCAACGCGCATGCGCACCGTTATTGAAGCTTGGGCTGATCGCACCAGCGAACTGGAGCAACTTCCCGGTATCAAGCAGGTTTTCTGTTTTGAAAACCACGGTAAAGAAATTGGTGTGACTTTGCACCATCCCCACGGCCAAATATACGCCTACCCGTATATCACTCCGCGAACGGCCCAGATGCTAGTGCAGGCACGCGAACATCGCCAACGGACGGGCCGAAACCTATTGCGCGATATCCTCGAGTCAGAGTTGCGCTCGAACCGCCGTATTATTGATCAGACGGATCATTGGGTGGTGTATGTTCCGGCTGCGGCGCGGTGGCCGGTGGAGATCCATGTTGCTCCCCGACGCGATGTTGGGGCCCTATACGAGTTGAATGATGAGGAACGCGACGATCTTGCACAGGTCTATTTGCGGGTACTTTCGGCGGGAGACCGATTCTTTGTCGATGAGGACGCTAGTGGGAACCCGGTGTCGATTCCACTGCCGTATATTGCAGCCTGGCATCAAGCTCCGGTGGGTGAATATCGCGATGATTTACGGTTGCATCTACAACTGTTTTCAATTCTGCGTTCGCCGGGCAAATTGAAGTATCTGGCCGGTTCCGAATCGGGTATGGGGGCGTGGATTTCCGATACTACGCCAGAGAAGATTGCGGATCGTCTGCGCGAAGTGTACGAGCGTTGAGAAGAAAGTGAAGATTGAACGATGGGCGTCATAGTCAATAAAGCGTGGTCGTCAACTGAAGGGGCCGCGCGGGTTACTGAGTTATTTGAACGCACTTTTGGAAGTCGTCCGCAGGCTATTTTCTCCGCGCCTGGTCGAGTAAATGTGATTGGTGAGCACACTGATTACAATGGAGGCTTCGCTCTTCCGATGGCATTGCCGCATCGCACGTATGCAGCGGTGACTCGCCGCGAGGATCGTCTGGTACGACTGATTTCCGCGCAGGAATCTGGGGTGCGCGAAATCAGTCTCGATGACGTGGATACCCATGATTCACCTCATCCTGTTGAAGGCTGGCCCGCCTACGTGGTGGGCGTGGCGTGGGCTCTGGAGCAGGAGGGTTTAGGGCCTCTGCCCGGTTTAGATGTCGCCATCGACTCCTGCGTTCCTTTCGGTGCAGGACTATCATCCTCCGCGGCGTTGGAGTGTGCCGTGGCGGCTGCCTGGGATGCTTTCGTCCCCATGGGCGCTGACGGTGAACGACTACTCGATTCCGACGAAGGGCGTGCCCGTTTAGTAACCGCCTGCGTGCGAGCCGAGAATGAGATAGCAGGAGCGCCGACAGGAGGAATGGACCAGGCGGCTTCCCTGCGATGCGTCGAGGGACACGTGATCTTACTTGACTGTCGGGATCAGTCAGTGACGCAGATTCCGTTTGATGTCGATAGTGTCAATATGGAACTACTGGTTATTGATACCCGTGCGCCACATGCACTAGCCGATGGGCAGTATGCGAGCAGGCGTAATGCCTGCGAATCAGCGGCCCAAAAACTCGATGTTGAACTCCTGGTCGAGGTTGATCGATCAGCGGATCTATTGGGTTTGACGGAAGAAGAAACCAAACGAGTTCGCCACGTGACCTCGGAGATTGATCGAACACTCGCTTTTGTCCGCGTTCTCGAACGCGGCGACTTAGGCGAGGAAGCATTGCGTGAACTAGGCCAACTGATGGATGAATCACATGAATCCTTGCGTGTGGACTACGAAGTGACGTGCCCGGAGTTGGATACCGCGGTTAATGTGGCGCGAGCAAATGGAGCGTATGGCGCACGCATGACCGGCGGAGGATTCGGCGGTTCTGCTATCGCTCTGGTACCCGCAACTGCAGTCGATGAGGTGACCGCGGCGATTGCACAAGCCTTTGCCGATCAAGGATTCAACGAGCCGAATTTCCTTCGCGCATCGCCGTCTAAACCAGCTTTCTAGGAGCCTAGCATCCCGGTAATTTCCGTCATCGGCGTGAAAGTGACAGACTGAAAGGCGCATGATGACAGGAGATACAGCGGTGCCCTCACCTTGGCTCATTATTGGATTGGGTAATCCCGGTGCTCGCTACGCGAATCACCGACACAACATCGGCCATATGGTTGTCGACCTACTGGCTCGCGATACCGGCGCATCGTTTTCGCGTCACCGCGCGGGTGCGCAAGTTGCGCAGGCGCGTGTGGGAGTACTCCCCGGAGGACGCCCCGGCCCGGTGGCTCATCTGGGGTATTTGCAGTGTTATATGAACCTCTCCGGTGGGCCTACGAAGGCATTGCTTTCGTACTACAACATCGCGCCCGATCGTCTCATTGTGGTTCACGATGATCTGGATTTAGCGGAGCATATGCTCAAGCTTAAGATCGGTGGCGGCGAAGGCGGACACAATGGTTTGCGTTCGATTTCACAGGCACTGGGAACGCGCGATTATGCCCGACTACGAATAGGAATTGGCCGCCCTCCGGGACGCCAAAATGCCGCCGATTTTGTGCTGTCTGATTTTCCTGCGCGCGATAAAGCGGACTGGGATGTGACAATTGGTCGCGCCGCAGACGCTCTCGTCGACGTTGTCACACAGGGATTTGTTCCGGCGCAACAGCGCCTCCACACCGGCTAGGAAGATTCCGCATGAAACTCTACGGACTTATCGACGTATTGCGAGCTGACGAGGCTGCCACCGCTGCCGCGAAGGCTCTGAACGACGGTCTCAATGCCACCATCGTGGGGCCCGCTGGCACGCGAGCACCACTGCTTGGTCTAGCACAAGCCGCCTCCGATGCGCGTCCGTTACTGGTGGTGACGCCAACGGGGCGCGATGCAGAGTCACTTGCTTCGGCTTTAGCCTGTTACGCCGACGGTGTTGCTGTTCTTCCATCCTGGGAAACCCTGCCTCATGAAAGATTGTCTCCGCAGCGGGACACCATGGCACGCCGGGTAGCGGTTATGCGCCGACTCGCTCATCCGGAAGGTGATGCACACTCGAGAACAGGAACCATTCGCACCCTCATTGTTCCGCTGCGTGCGTTTCTCCAGCCCATTATTGGGGGACTGGGAGACCTCGAGCCACTTCGATTGAAGGTCGGCAACATTGTGGACTTGCCGAATCTAGTGACGCATTTGACCGAATTGGGCTATGAGCACACAGAGGTCGTCAGTCGACGTGGAGAAATCGCGGTGCGCGGTGGAATTCTCGATGTTTTCGCTCCCATTGATCCATATCCGATTCGCGTTGAGCTTTTCGGTGATGAGATCGATGACATTCGATATTTCTCCATTGCGGATCAGCGCACGGTTGGCACCGCGGAGGATGGGTTGTGGGCTCCGGCAGCACGCGAGCTACTCCTCAGTGACACAGTGCGAGCTCGGGCGGAGAGCCTGGTCGGTCAGCTACCGGGAGCCGCCGAAATGCTGGAGTTAATCTCGCAGGGAATTCCCGTTGAGGGGATGGAATCGCTCAGTCCGGTACTGGTCGATCGCATGGATACGATTCTCGACCTGGTGGCGCCCAATACTTCGGTAGTTCTTGTTGAACCTGAACGGATTGAATCACGAACCGACGACTTGGTAGCTACCACTGAAGAGTTTCTAGCGGCCGCCTGGTCAGCCGCCGCCGCGGGAGCTCCTATACCGCTGCAGGCACAATCCGCGTCATTTAAAACCCTCAGTGACATGCGCGACATCGCCAGCGATAAACAATTTGGGTGGAGCAAGCTGACGACGTTGCCTCCGGCTTCCCTTGCTGCGGAAGCAGCGCAACAGGAATCGCAGTATGCGCCGCTTGTCGCCAGTTCGAATCTGATGCAGTTAGGCGCACGTGCAGTTCGCCCCTATCGAGGGAAAATTGATGCAGCGGTAGCGGATCTGTCCCAACTTCAACGCGATGGGTGGCGTCTTGCGGTGACCACAGATGGGCCGGGCCCCGCCAAACGCATTACTCAGGTTCTTTCGCAATCCGACGTCGCCGCTAGAGTATGTGACACCTTGACGGATCCGCCGGCACCGGGCGTTATCGATGTGCTGGCGGCTACCGCGGGGCCGGGATTCGTCCTTGAAACGCAAAAATTTGCAGTCATTACGGAAAATGATCTCACCGGGCGCGCTGGTCCAACTACTGCCGATATGCGTAAAATGCCGTCGCGTAGACGTAAGGGGGTTGATCCCCTCACGTTATCCAGCGGGGATCTAGTCGTCCACGAACGTCACGGTATCGGACGCTTTTTGGAGATGGTTTCGCGCACCACCGGAACCGGAAAACATGCAGTTACGCGCGATTACTTGCTCATTGAATACGCCCCCACACGGCGCGGCCAGCCCGGCGATAAACTGTACGTTCCCACTGATCAACTCGATCAGGTATCGAAATACTCTGGCTCGGATGCTCCCAAACTGTCAAAGATGGGGGGCGCAGAATGGGCAAGAACCAAGGCGCGAGCGCGTCGAGCCGTTCGCGAAATTGCCGCTGAACTGGTGCGTCTGTATGCTGCGCGCAAGGCCACCAAAGGGTATGCGTACAGTCCTGATACGCCGTGGCAAAGAGAACTGGAGGACGCTTTCCCCTACGTGGAAACGCCCGATCAACTCGTCACCATGGACGAAGTTAAGGCCGATATGGAGCAGCCCACTCCGATGGATCGTCTGCTGTGCGGAGACGTCGGTTACGGAAAGACAGAGATCGCAGTGCGGGCCGCCTTCAAGGCAGTGCAAGATGGCAAGCAGGTAGCGGTTCTGGTTCCCACCACACTCCTGGTCCAACAGCATATGGAAACTTTCGCGCAGCGCTACGCTGGCTTCCCCGTTGAGGTAGCCGCACTGTCTCGCTTTTCAACTAAGGCCGAGGCAGATGTGGTGCGCGAACGGCTGAAGGCCGGGGGAATCGATATCGTTATCGGTACGCACTCTTTGCTTACTGGCACGGTACGGTTTAAGAATCTGGGACTGGTCATTATCGACGAGGAGCAGCGTTTTGGCGTGGAACATAAGGAGACGCTCAAACAGTTGCGCACGGATGTCGATGTCTTATCGATGTCGGCAACCCCCATTCCACGCACACTCGAAATGGCGGTGACCGGAATCCGCGAAATGTCGATTCTGCAGACTCCCCCGGAGGATCGTCACCCAATTCTTACTTTCGTCGGAGCCTATACCGATCAGCAAGTTTCGGCCGCCATTAAACGAGAACTATTGCGCGACGGGCAAGTGTTCTACATTCATAATCGAGTTGAAGACATCAACAAAGTGGCTCGGCACGTGCAGAACTTAGTGCCTGAAGCGCGCGTTCGAGTGGCGCATGGCAAACTCGCCGAAAATGATCTTGAACGCGTCATCATTGATTTTTGGAATCGAGATTTTGATGTTCTCGTGTGTACCACCATTGTGGAAACCGGACTCGACATCGCTAATGCCAACACCCTAATCGTCGATCGTGCAGATGCGATGGGGCTGTCGCAGCTCCATCAGCTTCGAGGCCGTGTGGGACGAGGGCGGGATCGCGCCTATGCCTATTTCCTCTATCCCGGCGATAAGACGCTGACGGAGACCGCCCATGAACGACTGAGTACTATTGCCTCCAATACAGACCTGGGATCGGGTATCGCTGTGGCGCAAAAGGATCTTGAAATACGCGGTGCCGGTAACCTACTGGGAGGGGAACAATCCGGACATATCGCCGGAGTGGGCTTCGACTTATATGTCCGAATGGTAGCTGATGCGGTAACGGCTTTTCGGGGTAAGAGCGAGCCACCTCGCGAGGAGATGCGCATTGAGTTACCGATTGACGCGCACATTCCGCCGGACTATATCGAAAGCGAAAAATTGCGATTGGAAACCTACGCAAAAATCGCTGCCCTGAGCGATGACGAGCAAGCCGACGACATTCGCGATGAGCTGACGGACCGGTACGGCACCATTCCTCGCGAAGTTGAGCTTCTCTTCGCAGTTGCGGGACTGCGTGAACGCGCGCGGCAGCTCGGTGTAGGTGAGATTGTGGCACAGGGTAAATACATCCGTTTTTCACCGGTTGAGCTTGGTGATGCGCAAGTGGTACGCCTGAAGAGACTTCATCCGGGAAGCATAATTAAGACCGCCGTGCGCACGCTTCTCGTTCCAGCTCCCGCACCGTCAAATATTGGCGGCCCGCCGGTTACTGATGATGCTCTCATCGAATGGGTGGATCAATTCTTGGCGCATATCGTCGACTTCCATCAAGTGTCATAACTGAGGCAGTAACATGGGATCTGTTGATCGGTGCAGATACACGTGATCCACACGTATGCGGAGACAGTCACAACAGCGTAGAATTTAGATAACACTTCGTCATGAAAGGACTCGACGTGAAATCTCGTCATCCCCTGATCAAGCGGTTGGCTGCAGGTATCTCTGCCCTCGCCATCGTAACTGGTCTGAGTGCATGTTCAGCTCAGCCGGGCACCGCCCTTAGTGTCGATGGAAAGGTGTATTCCGAAGATGAGGTATCCGCCGCCTCGCAGGAACTGTCGGAGATGTTCCAAACACCCTACACATCGGTTGACATCATCAACATGTTGATTCCCAGTCAGTCTGCTATTTCCGTCGCCAAGAAACATAATATTGAAATGAGTGACGAAGACGTTCGCAAAGCCATGGCCACGCAAATAGAGGACGGTGCGGAGGAAATGTCGGATACCTCCGTGGACGTATTGCGTTCGTCGTGGATGATCGGCACGCTGCAGCAGACTCTCGATCCGGAGACGGCTACCAATGAGCTTCTAGAAGCTTTGAATAACTCCGATATCGATCTCAATCCACGGTACGGCGGTTTAAGTAAGGAAAACCTGATGACACCGCCGATACTGCTCGGCGTACTCGACCCGGCCCTTCAAGCTGGTAACTGAAATCACGCTCTCGTAATAGGGAGCTAGGACTATCGCCCCCGAGCAGGCTGGAAAACGTTGGGCGAAGTGTGACGGTTACCGGCGTTCCGTAGCTTTCCACTATCTCAGCTGGCGGAAACATACTACCGTTAGAAGTACTGCGACATAATCGCATCCCTACAGAAGGAGAAAAACGTGGCACGAATTGAGGCCATTGGCGCACGCGAGATTTTGGATTCTCGTGGCAACCCCACTGTTGAAGTTGAAGTTCTTCTCGAAGACGGCACGGTATCGCGTGCCGCAGTGCCTTCGGGCGCATCAACCGGCGCATTTGAAGCTGTTGAACGTCGTGATGGCGACAACGACCGTTACCAGGGCAAGGGTGTCCGTGACGCAGTCGTCGCAGTAACTGAGACAATCGCTCCCGAACTGATTGATGAAGAGGCTACCGAGCAGCGTCGTATCGATGAGGCGATGATTGAGCTCGACGGCACCGATAACAAAGGTAAATTGGGTGCTAACTCGATCCTCGGTATTTCACTAGCGGTTGCCAAAGCTGCCGCAGAATCAGCTGGTCTACCGCTGTACCGCTACCTGGGAGGACCAAATGCGCATGTCCTTCCTGTTCCGATGATGAATATCCTCAACGGTGGTTCGCATGCAGACACCAACGTTGATATTCAGGAATTCATGATTGCTCCGATTGGTGCCCCCACTTTCCGCGAATCACTTCGCTGGGGAGCCGAGGTCTACCACACACTTAAGTCGGTTATTAAAGATCGTGGCCTGTCCACCGGTCTTGGAGATGAGGGCGGATTCGCTCCCAGCCTTGATTCGAACGCAGCCGCACTCGACCTCATTATCGAAGCGATTGAGAAGGCAGGATACGTTCCAGGTCAGGATATTGCACTCGCCCTGGATGTGGCTTCGACGGAGTTCTTCTCTGATGGCGCGTACCAGTTTGAGGGCGAAGCTCGGTCGGCTGACTACATGGTTCAGTACTATGAGAAGTTAATCACCGACTACCCGCTCGTCTCGATTGAGGATCCGCTTTCAGAAGATGAGTGGGATGACTGGGTCTCGCTCACCGCGCAGATCGGTGACCGCATTCAGATTGTCGGCGATGATCTTTTTGTCACCAACCCGGCCCGTCTGCGTCGCGGAATCGAGTCTAAGGCCGCCAACTCGCTACTTGTGAAGGTCAACCAAATTGGTTCGTTGACCGAAACACTTGACGCTGTGGAAGATGCACACCGTTCAGGATTCACCACCATGACCTCGCACCGCTCGGGTGAAACCGAGGATACCACCATCGCTGATCTGGCTGTGGCGACTAACTCCGGCCAAATCAAGACCGGTGCGCCGGCTCGCTCTGAGCGCGTTGCGAAGTACAACCAGCTTCTGCGTATTGAAGAAGAACTGGATGACGCGGCACTGTATGCCGGTGCTACTGCGTTCCCGCGCTCGAAGTTCTAAGTTCTTATATCGACCAGGGAGGGGCAGATCTTATGATCTGCCCCTCCTTCATGACGTCTGCTTATCGGATAAGAGCTTTGCGGTATAGGGGGTTTACATGTTTTTGTCGTCATTGACCGAGACATACCCAAGCAGACTGTGGAATCCCAGGATAGATTTGGGACACTAGAAAGCATGAAAGAATCCTCCGGAGCTGCGCGCGCTCGACGCCCCCGCATGCCGCAGGCGACCAAAGCGGCGCCGGAGCCCACTGGTCGGGGCCCGCGACGACGTCAGATCGTCGGTCGCCGGGGCACAACCAGGCCGAGACGCGCCCTCCAGCGCCAAAGAAAAGTGGCCACCGCCCCGACTGCACCTCGCGTGAAACCTCAGCGTCAACAACCGGATATTTCTTTACGCGCTTTCGCGTTCGGTCTCGTATTGGTGCTGGGAACTCTGGGAGTCTCTCAACCCCTTCACCAATGGTGGTCAATGGAAAGAGAATACAAGGCACTGGTCTATCAGGTTCAACAGGCAAAAGAAAAGAATGCTGTGCTGGAGGGACAGATCAATCGCTGGGGTGATCGGGCTTACGTAGCTTCTCAAGCTCGCGCGAGATTAGGCTATGTTGTTCCTGGCGAAACTCAATACGCGGTAGTCGATCCGGGGGAAGATGCCTTAACGCCGGGGGCGGCGACACCAGCCCATAAAGACGGTACGCCGAGACCGTGGTATCTGACTATTGTCGATACAGTTGAAGCAGCTGCAGAAGTATCACACTCGCAGATACCGAAGCCGACGCAAACCGTCGACGAAGTTAATGAAGAATAACGAGGTGCGACGTGAAGCAAACGGATGCGGATGAATGGGATCGGCTGATCATTGAACGCCAGCTCGGGCGAGTGCCGCGCGGAGTAATTGGAATTGGCGCGCGATGCGTATGCGGCTCCCCTCTGGTCGTCATCACAGCTCCCCGACTTCCTGACGGCTCTCCCTTTCCGACGCTGTACTATCTGTCGCATCCAGTGGTGGTTAAGGGGTGTTCTATCCTCGAAGCTCAACACTGGATGGAGGAACTAAATAGCGACTTGGCGGAAGATGAGACTTTGCGCTCAGAATATGCGCGCGCCCACGACCTCTACATTGGGGCTCGTGAGGCAATCCAAGAAGTCCCACAGATCGCGCATTTCTCGGCGGGAGGAATGCCCGAGCGCGTTAAATGTTTGCATGCACTTGTTGCTCATAGCTTGGCTGCGGGCCCGGGGATTAATCCGATTGGTGATCGAGTGCTCAGTCGGTTAGAGGATGACGGATTGTGGTCGGCGAGAAACTGTTCATGTCTGAGCGGCCAGCGTCGAACTGACGAGAATAGGCACACCGATGACTAGTCATCAGCATTCAAGAGATAGTAAATCCTCGACCAGTGCGCATATCCCCCGAGGTGAGCAACCGCCACCACCGAAGCGCAGTGACACGGTGGCAGCCATTGACTGCGGTACCAACTCAATTCGCCTACTGATTGGTTATATTGAGGACGGTCAGTGGGTGGACATTGTGCGAACCATGAATATCGTGCGTTTAGGTCAGGGCGTGGATCGTACGGGGATGCTGGCTCAAGAAGCTATTGATCGCACGGTGGAGCAGGCGTGTGATTATGCGCAACTGTGTCGCCAACACGATGTGCAGAAACTTCGTTTTGTCGCGACATCAGCTACGCGCGATGCTGGCAACCGAGATGAGTTCTTCGCCGGTATCCGTGCCGCTACCGGAGTCGAACCAGAGGTGATTTCGGGAGCTGAAGAAGCTACCCTGTCATTTTATGGTGCCACCGGATCAGTGGCCGATATCGTCTATCCCGCTCTGGTAATCGACATCGGGGGTGGGTCGACCGAATTTGTTGTCGGATACCGCACCGCGACGGGAGTGGAAGTTGATTGTGCCCACTCTTTCAATATGGGATCAGTTCGTGTCACTGAAATGTTTCCTGGCATCAATGCCGAAGGGGAGGAGAAAAACGCTGCGATTGCGGCTGCCTCCCGGTGGGTGAGTGACTTGGTTAAACAAGCCGATCAGATCTGCGACTTTTCACGCGTGCGTAGCGTGATTGGAACCGCTGGGACGATTACCACGATAGCGGCTCACGCACTTGAGTTGAGCGAATATGATTCGGAGGCTATTCACGGATCGATCCACCTCCTATCCGACATGGGGCAGTCCTGCCAGTTCATGATGGTTGAATCTCCGAGCGTCAAAGCCAATTTGGGTTATATGCCAGCGGGCCGCGAAGATGTTATCGCCGGGGGTGCCATAGTGTGGCATGAGATTTTGACACGGGTCAAGCTGAGCTCTCCCTCGCTGACAGCGGTAACGGTCTCTGACCGCGATATTCTCGATGGTGTTGCGCATTCACTGGTCACACGGGCGTAGTGATAGGCAACGCCAAACTGGCCCCGTTAGCTGAATAGCGATTGGCGGCGTAGATTAGCGGCTCGGCCTCGGGCATGCCGGGTAGCGCGATAACGCACTGCGATACCTCCACCAATAGCGGCGATGGCGGTGCCCATCATGACACCCAGCTTGGCATGCGGTATCAGTGGCGAGCCTTCGGGGAAAGCTATGCCGGCCACCAGCAGAGCGACTGTAAATCCGATACCAGCTAGCAGTGCGATTGCTCCCACGTCAGGCATATCGACACCGGCTCCCAGGCGCAGGCGCGTTGTTCTGGTAAGAATAAACACTGAGCCGGCAATACCGAGAACCTTTCCAACCGGAAGTCCCAGCATGACACCAATGGCCACCGGGTCGAGCAGAACTTCCCGGATACCGCCAGATCCTCCAACATTGACGCCAGCGGCAAAGAAAGCAAAGACCGGTACGATCAGACCAGCAGACAAAGGATTGAGTTTTTCCGCCAGATGATGTGACCACTGCGGTTCAGTGCCAGAGCGCGTTGCCGGAACGAGCATTCCCATGGCAACTCCGGATATCGTAGCGTGTACACCGGAGGCATGCATGCATCCCCAGGCGACGACCGCAATGGGGACGAGGATCCACCAGACAAAGACGCGTTTTTGCACCAAAAGCCCGAATAAAGCAATTGCCGCAAACGCGCAGGCAAGCGCTATAAAGTTCAAATCGGTTGTGTAAACCACGGCAATAATAATGATGGCCAGGAGGTCGTCAACAACGGCTAAGGTCAGCAAGAAGGTACGCGCCGCAGGCGGCATGCCTTTGCCAAATAGTCCTAACAGAGCCACCGCAAAGGCAATATCTGTGGCAGCCGGAATAGCCCAGCCGGAATAAGCGTCAGATCCAGCTAGAACTTGTACTGTGAGATAAATCAAAGCCGGACCAACCATGCCGAATGCTGCAGCAAGCATGGGGAGGGCAGCTTCACGAACATCGCGGAGGGCGCCGGTGACAAACTCTGTTTTAAGTTCGAGTCCCACGACGAAGAAAAACACCGTGAGAATACCGTCGGCCGCCCAGGACTCGAGGGGAAGATGCAAATGTAGCGTTTCTGGGCCGATGGTATGCGTGGCCATCGCTTCGTATACGTGCCCCAAAGGCGAATTCGCCCAGGTGAGGGCTATGAGAGCCGCAATGACAAGAAGGAGGCCGGAGCGAGTTTCGTCTTCGACGAAGCGTTTTGCCGCATTTGGCAGGTCAGTCACTCGTTCGAGGAAGGTGACCGGGCCGGCATGGCGCGATAGTGCGTAGCGATGTCGCTGTGCAGAAGAAAGAGAATAGGGACGCGGAGTTCTATACGCATTGGGTGAGTTATAAGCTGAGCGCCTTAAGATACCCGCGTTTTTGTTTACTCCGGGTCGCCTCTTACCGTCTGACCACATAAAATGCTGACCTTCCTTACCGGCGGGCTTACGATCTTGACTCGATGGTGTGAACGTGAGCCGCGACACGGTATCACCATCAAATAGTAGTCAATTTTCTCTCAGTCAGCTTGCAGTTGCAGAGGTTGCATTACATGATGGTCAAGCCAGTACAATGGTGCGCAGGCCCCCATAGCCCAATTGGTAGAGGCAGTCGACTTAAAATCGATGCAGTGCCGGTTCGAGCCCGGCTGGGGGTACCAGATGGATACCGAGGACGTAGCCGCTACCCGCAAATCTCGCCCTAAAATATCGACATTCCTGAATATCGATCGCACTACGGGAATAATTGTGACAGGCTTGGCGTTAACCTACTTGTCTACACATTGATAACGTTTCGCCTAATAAAGGAGTATTCATGGCGAATCCCGTGATGAATAGTCTCGAACAGACTTTTGACCGCACGCCAGCAGGGTATCCCGCAATGCCCGGCTATCAGCCGGGACGTCAGCACGCCGACAGTGACTCGCAAGCAAGTGCGCAGTTCGCAGGCGGGCAGGCGGCCGCTCAGCAGTATCAGAGCTTTGAGCGGCTCGAAGAGGCTTACCGTGCTCCAGCGGCTGACGCCGTTGACCGTGGGCTTATGACGTATGACGACGTGATTGTAAAAACTGGCATTCTCTTTGCTCTTCTCGTTGTGGCAGCGGCAGCTTCTTGGATGCTAACAATGGCTAATCCCGCAATGGGGAGCACCGTCATGTTCGGGGGAGTGATCATCGGTTTTGTTCTCGCCATGGTCAATATCTTCAAGAAACAGATTAGCCCAGCTCTCGTCATGGCCTATGCCGTGGCCGAAGGAGTTTTCCTCGGTTCTTTATCGAGTGTTATGGAATTCGTGTATCCGGGTATCGTCATTGAAGCAGTTATTGCAACGATAGCCGTAGTAGGAACAACTCTCGCGCTCTTTGCCTCAGGAAAAGTCCGTAATAGCCCGAAGATACAAAGATTTGTACTGATCGGACTTATCGGCATTATCGTATTTCGAGTTCTATCAATGATCCTGTCAGCCACCGGTGTAGTCAGAGCTCCACTGGGGATGGAGTCAATGACCTTTATGGGAATTCCGCTGGGCGTTATCGTCGGAGTAGTTGCCGTTCTCCTTGGTGCTATGGCTCTGATCGGCGATTTTGACATTGCGCAAAAAGGTGTCCAACACGGCGTTCCATCCGTATTTGCCTGGCGCGTAGCTTTTGGCGTCATGGTGACAGTTATTTGGCTGTACGTGGAGATTTTGCGGTTACTCGCAATCTTGCGGGAGAACTAAAGGAAAATAGTTCCGGCAACTGGAAAGGACCAGACCATGGGTGAATTTGTCAAAGTATCCGACAACTTCCTACGCAAACCTACTATCGATTTTCTTCTCGAGGAACCACCGGCGCAGCTGCAGGTCGAAATTATTCGGGAGGGCGCTGGTGCAGCAATTAAGCCCGGCGACAAGGTCCAGTGCCACTACCTCGGTCAGGTGTGGAACGGTGATATCTTTGACAACTCATATGACCGTGGGCAGACACTCGACTTTACGGTAGGTGTTGGCGCAGTTATTGCGGGTTGGGATCAAGGGCTTCTGGGAGTGAGGGAGGGGTCTCGTATCGTCCTTTCCATACCTTCTGACATGGGGTACGGAGACCAGGGAGTCCCCCAGGCAGGCATTCAAGGCGGAGATACGCTGGTCTTTGTGACCGATGTCGTCAAAGTTAACTAGATAACCAATGGCCGGGTGCCCGTATCACCTGTAAGCGATGCGGGTATCCGGCTAACCTATATCACTAATCTCACGACTGTAAAGTCTGCTCGAAGGACCTTTACACTACCCCGATTGGGCAGGTCATCCCGTTGGGCCCGTGATTACAGTATCCTCCGGGATTATGGTGCAAATACGCTTGATGATAGCGTTCAGCAAGGAAAAAGTCTCCCGCTTGTGAGGCCGGTAGGATCTGTGTGGTAATCGCGCCGCGTCCATGCTCATCCAATACTCGTTGAAAAGCCTCACGAGTGGCGTTTGCGACTTCACGTTGTTCTGCAGTGGTAGTGAAGATTGCGGAACGGTACTGAGTGCCAACGTCATTTCCCTGCCGGTTTTCCTGCGTGGGATCGTGGTTTTCCCAGAAAGCCTTGAGCAAAAGCTGCGGTGAGGTCTGTTGCGGATCGAATACTATACGTACGGTTTCCGCGTGGCCGGTAGCTCCCGTACACACGCTCTGATACGACGGGTGGCTGGTGTTTCCTCCCATATAGCCAACAGCTGTTGATATGACGCCGGGCTGATGCCACATGATTCTTTCGGCACCCCAAAAACATCCCATTGCGACGTAGAGAATCTCGTGGGGCGAATCCCACGGACCATCAATCGGCGTACCAAGAATTGGATGTGTGAGCTGCGCGGCTCCAGCCCCCGGAACAAACGAACGGCGAATCATAGACATGTCCTTCCAGTTGCATACAGGCACCAGGGTACAGCCTGCGAGGTCTCCCAACCGCTTTGGTCGCCAACCCTGTGAAGTCATTATGCCGACGTAGAAAATGAAAGATATAATGATTGCTCGTCACCGTATAAGAGGAGATAAGGTGAGCAAATCCCGTCAGCCAAGTCGTGTAGGCGAACTTTTTGAACGGTTTTCTGAGCCGTGGGCTCGAGCCCGCTCCCGGATGGAACCCGAAGTGCCGCAGGTGCGACGCTTCGCACATCCCGCAGTCGAAAAGGATGAGCCGCGTGAGAACGTAGCGTGGTCGCTTCGAGTCGCCGCCGCCTGGTCTTGGCGAGTCATTGTCGTGGCCGTGGCACTGGCCATCGCAGGGTGGGCATTTTCGTATCTCACCATGGTTTTCATACCGATTTTGGTGGCGCTGCTATTTGCAGTGTTGCTTGATCCGGTTAATCGCTTCTTGCAACGCAAGCTCCGCTTCCCGCGTTCTCTTGGCGCTGCCATTAGTTTGTTATTCGGATTGGGGGTTGTATTCGGCCTTCTATCCGCTGCATCAACGCAGATTCTTGCGCAGTTCGGCGATCTTGCCTTTAAAGTGAGCGAAGGTATCGATCGGCTCATGGCGTGGTTATCCGAGGGGCCTTTAAAGCTGAATGCCACCGCGGTTGAACAGTATATTGACACGCTGTCCTCCGAGATCACGTCATTCCTCCAATCAAATGGATCCCAGTTGGCCTCCGGAGCGCTTTCGGTCACCATGTCCTTGGGAAATGTGGTGACTGGCTTCCTTATCGCCATGTTTGTGTTGTTCTTTTTTCTCAAGGACGGACGTCGCATTTGGCTATGGGTTGTGCGCCTGCTACCGCAAGCCGCGCGTCTGCCTATTCATGAGTCGGCAATCCGCGGATGGATAACGCTGGGCGCTTACGCGCGCACGCAGATCCTAGTGGCTGCTATTGACGCTATCGGTATTGGGCTGGGGGCGTGGCTCCTCGGTGTTCCTCTGGCGCTACCGATTGCCGTACTCGTATTCGTTGGTTCCTTCATTCCCATTGTCGGTGCCATCGTAACCGGTGCCATCGCAGTGATAGTTGCTCTCGTTGATCAGGGTATTAATGTAGCTGCGCTCATGCTCGTCGTTATTCTCCTAGTGCAACAGATTGAAAGTAACCTGCTTCAGCCGTGGCTGATGTCAAATGCGGTTTCTCTTCACCCAGTAGCGGTACTTCTCGCCGTTACAGCCGGTTCGTATCTATTCTCGATTCCGGGCGCTCTATTCTCTGTGCCAATCGTCGCATTTGTTAATACCTCCATGCTCTACCTTCACGGATACGATAAGTTCCCGCAGTTGGCTTCCGACGTAGACCGTCCAGGAGGACCTCCCGGCACCCTCGATCAGCAGGTGCTAGCCACCTATGATGTGAATGTGCAACGCACCGATCCAATGACTTCTACGCTCGACCACGAGAATGTGGTGTCAGAGGATTCCGGTATCGATTTGAAAGCTGGTCCCGAGGCAATTCAACCTGTCGATTTGGACACGGCTGATTCTTCTCAACCAACCGCGGATCCAGCCGATAACTAAGCGCTAACTAAAGGTCGGAGCCCAGGAAGAATCCTGGGCTCCGACCTTGTAGCGTTACGTCTGTGCTAGAGATGGTGACGGATGAACAGTGAGCGACTATCAGCCAGAAAACGGAACCGCATTGATGATCTTGACCTCTATTTCACTTCCGTTAGGCGCAAAATAGCTCACAGTATCGCCCTTCTTAGCTCCCTGGATGGCGCGACCGAGAGGAGCTTCGGGGGAGAAAGCTTCCACGTTGAGGCCGGTACCTGCTAAACGGTCACCGAGGAGAAACTCCATACGGGTGCCAGCAACGTCCGCGGTGACGATCATACCGGGCTCGACGATACCGTCATCTGCCGGAGTCTCACCGACCTCCGCACCGGAAAGAAGCTCTTCCAGTTGATTGATCCGCGTCTCATTCATCGATTGTTCTTCGCGAGCTGCGTGATAGCCGCCGTTTTCCTTCAAATCGCCTTCTTGGCGAGCCGCATCGATCTTTTCAGCAATCTCGTGTCGCAGAGTAGTTGAACGATGCTCAAGTTCTGCGGTCAGGCGATCAAATGCTTCTTGCGGGAGCCAGACCTTGTCCGACATGAGGGCCTCCTCGAAAAAATAGCGGCGCCTTTTGGCGCCTGGAATACCATATCAAGTTTCAGCAAGGGGGTGTACCCCAGCTTAAGGGGCAAGAAAGACAGCTGTGGTTTGATGCAGTCAATGGCCAATAACTGCTAGATACGCAGCCACACAGTGGCATATCCATGCGAGAACCGTGAAGGTGTGGAAGATTTCGTGGAAACCAAATACATGCGGTGCAGGGTCGGGTCGTTTAAGGCCGTATACGACTGCACCCATGGTGTAGAGAACCCCTCCGACAATGAGTAAAACAACGATCGCAGGGCCGGCAGTTTCCCATAGTTGCGGCAGATACCATAGCGCTACCCATCCGAGCAGGATGTAGATCCCCGTTGTGAACCATCGCGGTGCATGAATCCAAAATATTGCGGTGATAATGCCGATAACCGCTCCACCCCACACGATTGACAGGCACACCGTTGCATCGCGAGTTGGGAGGGAAGCGACGCATATCGGTGTATACGTACCAGCGATGAGAAGAAAGATATTCGAATGATCGATACGACGCATGACGGCTTCTGCGCGAGGCGTCCAATTGATGCGATGGTAAGCAGCTGACATGCCAAAAAGCAGCATGCTACATACGAGATAAACAGCCGATGCTATCCGGGAGGGAAGCGTGGGGGCGAGAATCAGCAAAACCAGCGCCGCAATGAATGATAGCGGTGCGGATAGCAGGTGGATCCACCCGCGCAACAGAGGTTTCAGTTGCTCTGTGACGTGTGAACTTATGGTTTGCGTGGCTGAAGTTGTTTCCACGGAAATTCCTTCAACAGTAACTTACGGGTGCGTAACTTAAGGTTACGCGACCGTAAGTTATCAGAGCAAGTTGATATCGGAATGAAGCGTTTGACGGGAACAGTTTCCGCCGTCTCTAAAAACTAGCCTTCCGCTACGGTGCCGGCTTTGTTATCGCAGTTTGAGGTCCGAATTGGGTGGATCGTATTCCCGCTCGAGTGAGTGCAGAAAGCATTCTTATGTCGAGGGGCGTGTAACGAAGTGATTTGTCCCCTAATATCAAAGATGACGACTCGTGAACGGGAGGGCAAGATGAAGAACCAATTGCTTTATAGCCTCTACGAGAGGCATCTTGCTCGCGAACTTGATGAAGCTGATATTCCCCAACATGTTGGTGTCATCCTCGACGGCAATCGTCGCTGGGCCAAGGCCGCTGGAACTGCCACGGCCTACGGACACCGTAAAGGGGCAGATAAGATTTCCGAGTTCTTGCAGTGGGCAAAAGAAGTGGGAGTGCAGGTTGTGACCCTGTGGATGCTGTCCACCGATAATCTGCAAAGAGAAGCCGAGGAATTGGCTCCTCTGCTGACCATCATTACCGAAGCAACTCAGGCGCTTTCAGCTGATCGACGTTGGCGACTACGAGTCGTTGGGGATCTTTCACTTCTGCCTGAATCCGTGGCACATGAGTTGACAGACGCTACCAAGCCCAGTTGGAATGCAGGAGAGGCTCCCGGCCGTCTCGACGTCAATATTGCCATTGGATACGGAGGGCGCCACGAGATAACTGATGCAGTGCGTTCTCTGCTTCGCGAATGCTCGGAAAAAGGAATGACTATCGACGAGGTAGCTGACGTACTGACCGTGGCAGATATTACCGACCACCTGTATACCGCGGGGGTACCAGATCCGGATCTGCTGATCCGCACCTCCGGCGAACAGCGCTTATCGGGATTCCTCCTGTGGCAATCGGTGCATTCCGAATACTATTTCTGCGAAGCCTATTGGCCCGACTTTCGTCGCGTGGATTTTTTACGCGCCCTGCGTGACTACGCGCAACGTGAACGTAGGTTGGGACGCTAAACCAACTCTGCCGCCCACGGTGGATTAGCTCCCGCTCGCGATACGGTAATAGCAGAAATTGCCGTCGAGTGTTCAAGGACGCGTGTAAGGGCGTCAATATCAACGCCGGCGAGTTCTACACGTCGGTCGGCTCCCAGCAGATTTTCACGCCACAGTGCATCAATGAGTCCTCCCATAAAGGAATCCCCGGCGCCTACGGTATCGACGACATCGCATACGGGAGCGGGAACTTTCACTGTGCCTTGCGCACACACTGCCCACGCGCCGCGCGATCCGAGCGTCACAACAATGAGCCCTGCGCCCATCGACAACCAGCGACGTGCAGTAGCCTCGATTCTCGAGCCACCTGTCAGCCACTCAATATCTTCATCTGAGACCTTGACGACATCTGAAATAGCGACAATTTCCTCTACACGTGCGAGCGCATTTTTCGGATCTCCCATAATGGTGGGGCGCGCATTCGGATCGTATGTGATGGTCGAAAACTCGCGGGCTTGGGATAGAACTCTGACGACGCTGGAACCACCGGGTTCGAGCGTGGCTGCAATTGAACCAGAATGGGTAACGATAACGGAGGGATCAACACACACGGTGGGAACTTGCCACGCGAGATCAAACTGGTAGGTTGCCGCCCCCGTTTCGTCAATTGAGGCGAGTGCTGTCGACGTATGAGTCGCGCCAAACGACGCATCGTCTATGCGCACATGTGACTCGCGAATATGCGCTCCGACACGGTGGCCTCGTTCGTCGTTGCCGAGCCACGTCACGAGCTCGACCTCGCGCCCGAGTCGGCCCAGCGTGAGTGCAACATTGGCTGGCGAACCACCCGGAATCTCGGTGTGATCACCGGCAGGAGAGATAACAATGTCGACGAGTGCTTCGCCAACAACGAGTGCATGTGCGGTCATTGGTTACTCCGGTGTGGCGGCATCCTGTGTAGCTTTTTCTATTCGTGCTTGCGCTTGGTTGAGAATTTGTTGGCAACGTCGAGCAAGTTCTTCGCCCCGTTCCCACAGGCTCAGAGTCTCTTCGAGCGGTGTGGAACCCGACTCAAGTTGACGAACAATGGTGACGAGTTCATCGCGAGCCTGCTCGTAGCTCAGTTCCGATGCGGCTACCTGTGTTTTTTGGTCATCAGTCATGTGATGTGCTTTCTGTGTGTGGATTGGTTCCAAAGACAGTAACGATCATGGATCCGCGTGCGAGGACGGCCTCCAGAACATCACCTTTCTTCACGGCGGCGGCATCGGTCACGATGCCCTGTGCCGGGGCTTTAATGATGGAATAACCGCGTTCAAGTGTTGCTTGTGGGCTCATCGCACGCAAAGTTGCAGTGGCTTCGGACAGTTCGCTACGCGCATTGGTTAAACGCATCGTCATATGATGCCGCAAACTCGTGACCGCCTGGGCAAGTCCTTGAATGTGGCTGGTCAAAGACATGGCTGGACTTGCCAGCACCGGTCGTTGGATGATGAGGTCGAGCCGCTCGCGTTCGGTATCAATACGGTGTTGTACGCGCTGTCGTAACGTCGCCGTCGCGCGAGATAAACCCTCAAGTTCAGCGCTAAGATCGGGAACGATATTGCGGGCCGCATCGGTGGGGGTAGATGCGCGGTAATCGGCAACCAGGTCGAGCAGGGGAGCATCGCCCTCGTGGCCAATAGCTGACACGATCGGCGTGCGGGCTGCATAAGCGGCTCGTATCATCACCTCATCCGAAAATGGCAACAGATCCTCTACCGCACCACCGCCGCGAGCAATGACGATGACGTCGACGTCCTCGACAGCGTCGAGTTCGCCCAGCGCTCGCGTCACATCTGCGACGCATCCCGAGCCCTGCACCAATACTTCACGAATCGCAAACTGGGCTCCTGGCCACCGTGCGGTGGCATTAACGATGACATCGTCCTTGGCTTTCGCATTCTGCCCGCAGATCAAACCGATTCGTCGAGGGAGGAATGGCAGAGGTTTTTTATGCTCATCGGCGAATAGGCCTTCCGCAGAGAGTTTTTGTCGAAGTGCTTCGATTTGAGCGAGAAGGTCGCCCACTCCCACCGGGTGAATCTCTCGGGCTTGGAGACTGAGCCGCCCAGTTTTGGTCCAAAAGGATGGTTTCACATGGGCCACCACGCGGGAACCGGCTTTAAGCGTGCCCCCGGCATTGGCGATCACATTGCCGAATGCGGTGACATCCATGGAGATTTCCGCTTCTACGTCACGGATCGTGAGGAAAGACATGCGAGTGGCAGCTCGCTCATTCAATTGCACTATTTGACCTTCAATCCACAGCGGAGACATGCGGTCAACATAGGTCTTAATATTCTCTGACAGTAGCCGCAATGGCCACGGGTTTTCCCGCGTCGTTTCGCGGGCAAAACGCGCCGGGGTGCGTGCCTGCGCAGATACGGATGCTTGCGTGTGGGGGCGGGCTACATTGTTCACACTCCAAGGTTGCCACATTTCTCAGATGACGTGGCGCTATACACAGGCATCATGATTTTTAGAAGCGGTTACGTTTTGAAGGGGACAATCGCTCACTTTATCGCTAGATTAGAGCCGTGAGTGAGACGGAAGAGAAGAAGATCCTGTTGGCGGCACCGCGCGGGTATTGCGCGGGAGTAGACCGCGCGGTCGATGCTGTCGAAAAAGCATTAGCCCTGTACGGTCCGCCGGTGTATGTGCGCAAAGAAATTGTGCACAATCGCTACGTCGTAGAAACCTTGTCAAAGCGTGGCGCAGTTTTCGTGAACGAAACCGATGAGGTGCCCGAAGGGGCGCGCGTCGTCTTTTCGGCACACGGAGTGTCACCGCAAGTACATGCAGAGGCTGCCGCACGCAACCTGGCAACTATTGACGCAACCTGCCCACTGGTGACGAAAGTTCACAAGGAGGCAGTACGGTTTGCAAAGAATGACTTTGACATCATTCTTGTCGGACACGAGGGACATGAAGAAGTTGAAGGCACCCAGGGCGAAGCTCCCGACCATATTCAAGTGGTTGGCACTCCCGAAGAAGTTGACTCCATAGAGGTTCGCGACCCAGAGAAGGTTGTGTGGCTATCGCAGACAACGCTCAGCGTCGATGAAACGATGGAAACGGTTGCACGTTTGCGCGAAAAGTTCCCCCATTTACAAGATCCCCCTTCCGATGACATTTGTTATGCCACTCAGAACCGACAGGAGGTCGTCAAGACAATAGCGCCTCGAGCCGACGTCGTCATTGTGGTGGGGTCTGCGAACTCCTCAAACTCCGTGCGACTGGTGGAGGTAGCTCGCGACGCGGGCGCAGGAGCCTCTTATCGTATCGATAAGGCTGATGAACTCGATCCGGCGTGGGTGGAACATGCGACGACGGTTGGTTTAACCTCGGGAGCATCGGTGCCGGAGATTTTGGTTCGCGATGTGATCGACCGCCTGAAGGAACTTGGTTTCCCGCAGGTTGAAGAGGTGCGCACTCGAACTGAGACGATTACTTTTGCCCTGCCTCGTAATCTCCGTGCGGCACTGAATGAAAAGTCCGGAGGCCGCCCGGCGCGCCGTAAGCGTCGTGAACCGGGGCCAGACCACACCTGTTAACCCCACGACTGGAGTTTTAGATACAGCGGCGTATGCGGGCAGATCTCGACCTGCAATACGAATAGCTGAAATATAAATAGTGGATATGCGCGAGCGGCACCACGCGAGCTTACTGTCTTGACGCATTCAAGTCAGCACGAGGTTATGGTGCTCCACAATGTCACCTATCGGTTTGATTGACGCGGCGGGTAGCAGCTTCCAGTGCGGAAGGCGGGTCGTTGACGTCGTGTTCAAAGGAAGCGATCTTCCGGGTGGTGACTACCAGACGTTGGTCGAATGATCCGACGGTGGCATTAAACTGCTCAATCGCGGTAGTTAAAGCATTGCCCAGGTTGCCTAGGTGCCCACCGAGTACATTGATGCGCTCGACCAGGGTGCGACCGAGTGTCAGAATTTCATGAGCATCTTCGGTGACGTATTGGCGCGACCACAGGTTCCCCACTGAACGCATGAGAGTCATTAATCCGGCTGGACCAACAATGATGATGCCGCGAGCGAGCGCGTCCTCGAAAAGCGTGGGGTCTTCATCAAATGATGCCGAAATGAGCGCTTCACTTGGCATAAACAGGAGAACTGAATCCACAGCGCCGTCAATCACATGCGCATAGTCGCGTTGCGCGAGCGCGCGTATATGCCCGCGCACGGCCCGTGCGTGTTCAGCCATGAATGCGCCAGCGCGCTCGTCGTCCTCCGAGGCGCGTAAATAGGCATCGAGCGGCACTTTCGCATCAATGACGAGGGCGGCATCCCCGGGAAGTCGAATGACCACATCGGGGCGGGCAGCGCCACCATTGGCGCGCACTTGCTCCGAAAAATCAATGTGACGCGTCAGTCCCGACATCTCCAGCACACGACGTAAACTTACTTCGCCCCAGGTTCCTCGTTTGGGAGATTGGCGAAGCGCAGAATCGAGGCCCTGGGTTGATTCGAGAATGAGTTGATCAACAATCTGGTTCTGACGCATTTGCTCAGTGAGCGTCGACAACTGGGAGGATTGGTTGGATCCCAGCCGATGCACCCGTGTATCGAGCTGCCCGAGCACGTCGCGCACCGGCGCCAACTGGGTTGCCACCTGTTGGGCAAATGCCGCCGAGTCAGACGCACTAACCCCGGAGTTGGTGTTGCGTCCGCTACGCAGCCCAAAGGCATACCCAGCAATGATGCCAAGAAGCAGTGTGACGGTAGAAAATATCCAGGCAATAGTCGACATATTTTCATCAAACACTATGCCACTGACATTTGAATGGTGCCGTTCCGAATAGAAGAAAGACTCTCTCATGAACTTGATGTCACCGGCTTGGCCAATTATTGGGGCCGTATGCGTCATTGCCGCACTAATTGGCGCCTCCGTGGCTGCCGCCAGGACAGGCGCACGATACCGACTGTGGACGATACTTGGAGTGGCGCTGTCAACCGTGCTGATGGTAGTCACCATTGGTTTGGCATCAAATGTCAAAATGGGGTGGGTGACGGATGCGGAATCGCTGGTGTCGATGTTCCGGGGAGACGGTGGACTACATCGTCCGATTAAGAAATTACCTTCTGTGGAACCCGGAGAACTTTTACCGGATGCTCTCGCGCCCTCCGACGAACCACAGTGGCATCTCCACCTCCAGCCGGCGTCCTCCGAAAATACGGTGACCACTCGCTGGGCGGGGCCGAAATCCGCGGTCAACACGACAATTGAGATTTGGACACCGCCAGATTACGCCCCGGATGATGGGAAAGAATACGGAGTGGTCGAGTTTCTCCATGGATTTCCAGGCTCACCCACCGGAGTGGTTGACGCTCTCGAACTCAATGACACGTATAACGCTCTCGTCAAATCTGGAAAGGTGCGTCCCTTTATTGTCGTTATACCCGACCTCATGACGCGAGCAGGCGAACCAGATTGCCTTGACTTTACCGCTCGCCCCGCAGTGGAAACGTGGGTGACTGAGGACGTGCCACGCGCAATACGATCCACCTTTCCCAATGTGTCGGCTGAACGCGGACGGTGGTTATTATCCGGTATTTCCTCCGGCGCTTATTGCGCGGCTAATCTCATGACCCGGCATCTGGATACCTATGGAGCGGCAGCAGCCCTGTCGGGCTACAACCAGCCTATTTTGGGAAATCTCGCCACTTCCACTGTGGATGTGAAGGCGGAGAATACGATTTCTAATCTTGTGCGTGGGCTCTCTCATGCGGCGCGCCTGTATGTGGGTGGTACCGCAACCGACGAAGACTCTCTCACGGTGATCAACGAAGTGAAACGCGATCACCCAACCAATCTTGACCTCGCGACCAGCATCGACCCACACGGGGGACATACCTGGACGACGTGGGCGAGGCAACTTCCCAGCGTTCTGCAATGGTGGGACCGGGGTGAGACTCAACCGGAGAAGGAAGCGGCAGCTTCCGCCTCGCCTCCCGCACCGGTGAGTGATCCGAACGGCGGTGTATTGCCGAACCGGATTTCTGCAACTCTGCAACTACCAGTGGGGTCGGATGTTCCTCTCCTGTCTTTCCGAGGTGCCGGAACGCTCGTCATCGCATGGCTAATCGGCGTGGGGCTGGCGTGCGCGGCGTCGCTGCGACGGTGGCGCTTTCCGATTGCGCTCATGTTTTCCACTGCGTCGGTGTTTGTTTTGGTCGCCGCAACTCTTCTAACAATGAACGCCAATGACATTTTCTTTGCTTCACTGGCTGATTTCCAAGCGGGTTGGCGGGCCTTCTTCCCGTAGGCTCTCTCTAGCGTGCGTAGGCTCTCCTTAACTGACGTGTTCACGTCGTTCACTCCCGAGTTCGCCCTCATACGGATAGCGTCGATTGCAGTTTTCATTTTGGAGGGCGTAGCTGAAAACTCAGAGGGATAATCGTCACGCCTGCTTCTCAAATCGGTAATAAAGCTAATAATTCGCGTAAAAGACTCCGGTTATATATGACTCATACCCGGGCCGGCGTTGCGCGAACAAGATTGGGTGAACGTGATAGCGCCCACCTCCTTTTCTCGCCAGGGTAAGCTGTGACCTACACTGTCGGTGTGGCTTTAACTATTGGAATCGCAGGACTACCCAACGTCGGTAAGTCGACTCTGTTCAACGCATTAACCCGCGCGACTGTATTGGCGGCGAATTATCCGTTCGCTACCATCGAGCCCAACATTGGGGTCGTGCCGCTACCGGATGACCGATTGAAAACACTGAGCGAGATTTTCAAGTCGGAGAAGATTCTTCCCGCAACCGTGTCGTTTGTTGATATTGCAGGAATCGTGCGTGGTGCGTCGGAGGGTGAAGGGCTCGGCAATCAGTTCCTCGCTAACATCCGTGAAGCCGATGCGATCTGCCAAGTGACTCGCGCATTTGATGATCCCGATGTTGTGCACGTCGACGGCAAAGTATCGCCCAAGGACGACATTGAGACGGTTTCAACCGAACTGATCCTCGCCGACATGCAAACGCTAGAGCGCCAGCTTGACCGCTTGGAGAAAGAGGTGCGGGCGCGTCGCACCGAGCCCGAAGTTCTTGAGACAGCGAAGAAAGCATACGAACTTCTCGAGCAGGGGACTTTAGTTTCTGCGGGTGCGGAGGAGGCCGAACTCGACCCGGATATTCTCAAGACGTTCCACCTCATGACCGCGAAACCATTTATCTACGTATTCAATATGGATTCGGACGGCATGGAAAATGAGGAGTTGAAAACCGAGCTTAGAGAACTCGTCGCACCGGCCGAGGCGATTTTCCTCGATGCCCAATTCGAGGCCGAACTCGTCGAACTTGACGAGGAAGAAGCCCGCGAAATGCTGACGGATGCCGGACAGGAAGAATCCGGCCTGGATCAGCTAGCTCGCGTCGGCTTTGACACCCTTGGTTTGCAAACCTATCTGACTGCGGGACCAAAAGAAGCTCGGGCGTGGACAATCCACAAGGGGTGGACCGCTCCGGAGGCTGCTGGAGTTATCCACACTGACTTCCAGCGAGGCTTCATTAAAGCTGAGATCGTGTCCTTCGATGAATTAGTTGCGGCCGGTTCGATGGCCGAAGCCCGGGCGGCAGGAAAAGTCCGCATGGAAGGCAAAGATTACGTCATGGCCGATGGCGATGTCGTCGACTTCAAGTTCAATGTCTAAACGGATCTGAGTCATTGTTACGCGGTGATAATATTCACCCATGCAAGTCGAAGACCCGCATGCGAGTGCCGGCGAAACAGGCAACGATGACGTTGTGGCGAGTGGAAATTCTGTGAAAACACTGTGGAGACTTATCTCGGAACAAGATCGTGACTCCGAGAAATTTCTCCTCGAATACTTCACAGTCGTTTTGCGTCTTCGTGGCGTTCGTATCGACCGTGCCAAGTTCCTCACGAGCGAATTGCATAAGAGGGGATTTGACAAGGAAATTATTGCACTGGCCGTAGAAACATCTCCTATTGAGGCCGGAATACCCGTGTCAGTCGTAGACGAGATCGCGCACTCTGTCATTCAATTTGAAACACGCAAATCGTCGGCATTTTCTCTCGTGACAGGTTTACCTGGACTCGCCGGATCTTTCGCATTGATGCCGACTGATATTACACAGTTTTATATTCATGCATTCAGGATTATTCAAAAGACAGCGTATGCCTATGGCTGGCAGTCTCTGACGAGCGACGCCAGAGAAATTGACGATGAGACACTTTTTAGGATGGTGTCGTTTCTCGGTGTCATGTCTGGTGTTAGTGGAGCCTCCCACGCGCTGAGAAGATTCATTCTAAAAGGACCTGGTTCTGCGGCCACTAAAGCGATTCAACAGACGGCGCTGACAAAAACGGTATGGTATCCGACGTTGAAATCAACATTAAAACATGTTGGGGTGAAAGTAAAACGGAAGCTTCTTTTGAAAGCATCCGGGAAGTCTATTCTGATTGTCGGTGGCGTCGTGTCCGGTGGATTGACTTTTGTCACCTTAAATACCGAGGCGAAAAGGTTGGTCAAGTACTTTCGCGAGACCCCACCGCCACAGGTAAACGCAAAAGAATACCTGAGTCTCATGCAGGAAACGCAATCAGAGGATGTGGCGAAGAAGACTGTACCGGCAAAGATTCGATCCGGTGCGGTGGCAGGGGCATCCACTGCAGTCACGCAGGGCCGGAAGGCACTCTCATCGACGAGCGACACAATCAAAACTGTTGCCAAACGCGGAGCAAACCAAGTAGTTTCGCGGGTGAAAGGTCGGCGGTCAGAGAAATCTTCTCATGCGAAACAAGTGGATTATAGTGATGGAGATTTGGATCAGGAAGATGCTTTAAACTTCCGTTAAGGCCAGCCAATGTGCCACCAGGTGTGAAGCGCACCTGCGTCAGGATCGGTGGAGCACGGGAGAGCGTACTCGTAGTCCCGTATCTGCGCCACAGTGGCAACTAATCACGGCCACGAAAAAACACCCGGGATTGCGTGAGCACAATGTGAACACGCTGCCACACCCTCATCAACTTTCAGGTGACGCACACTGACCCGGTACCTATCGCGGGCAATGACTACCGTGCCGCACGACGGACACAGCGTCGATTGTCCCTCTGGGTCATACACGTTCCCCGTATAAACGAACTGTTCTCCGCATTCCATGGCAATGTCTCGCGCGCGAGAAAGTGTCTGCGGGGGAGTGGGCGGCACATCGCGCATCCGATGAGCGGGGTGGAAAGCCGAAAAATGATGGGGAACGTCGGGCCCGAGGTTAGCCACGATCCAGCGGCTCATTGTTTCGATTTCCTCATCGGAATCGTTATAGCCCGGAATGAGAAGAGTTGTGATTTCCAGCCACGTTTCAGACTCCCTGACATGGACGAGTGTATCGAGGACGGTCGATAACCTCGCGCCGGTAATTTTGCGGTAAAAGTCATCGCTAAACGCCTTCAAATCAATATTGGCAGCCCCCATTGGGGCGAAAAACTCCGCTCGGGCGGCGGCACTAATATAGCCGGCACTGACGGCTATCGGTAATACCCCCGCCTCCCGACAGGCATACGCAGTATCAATCGCGTATTCGGCAAAAATAATTGGATCATTGTAGGTAAAAGCGACCGCATCGCAGTCGTGACGTCGCGCGAGATCTGCGATGGCCTTCGGACGCGCTTCGACAGCCAGCGCATCAAACTCGCGGGAGGTTGACATCGTCCAGTTCTGGCAGAACTTACATCCCAGGTTGCATCCGGCCGTACCAAACGACAGCACACGTGCTCCGGGGAGAACGTGGTTGAGTGGCTTCTTTTCAACCGGATCCACGGCAAAGCCGGAGCTTCGCCCATAGGTGTCGAGTACGAGTTGTCCGCCCTCATTCGCACGAACGAAACAAAATCCCCGCTGGCCCTCACGCATAGTGCATTCGCGCGGACACAGGTGGCACCGCACCCGACCGTCACCGACAGGGCTCCACCACCGCGCACTGCGTGAACTCATCGCTTCGGAAGGTGGTAGCTCGTGACCTGATAGGTCTCCACCGCGATGTTTCGATCCCACCCGCTTGCAGGCCACCCACCCTTTCGTAATAAATGAGCGAGAAAGTCATGCGGGTTGGCGAGCTCATCCCACACTTGCGGCAAAAACGTTGACCGTCGGGACCCGTGAGACAACGTCACGCCATCAACACCGGGGCGCAGGCGAGCCTCGACCTCCGACCGTTCTAAACCGGGACTACCAGCAAGGGGCGAGGGCGCGCTAAGTACGGATACCTCGACACTGATTCGGTTCAGTTCCGTTTCGGTCAGTGGACTAAACCGCGGATCCGAAAATGCCGCCGCGCGCGCATTGTATTCAACGTCGTCGCGAAGAGGGCGGTGAGCGACAAGAGAGCCGATGCAGCCTCGTAGTTGGCCGTCGATGGTAAGAGTGACAAATGTTGCGCCGTCCGATTCCAACTGTTCGGTGGTTGCGGGCACCGGCACTTCACCTGCTCCGAGGTGGCGCGCAATCGCATTGTAGGCGAGGGCGGGCAATGCAGATGCCGGTCGCAAAGCCAGCGCACCATAGCCGACCACACGCGAGCGGTCACCGGCTGTGTCGCCGGAGTTGCACGAGTCGAGGACAACAGGGGACAGCTGTCTGCGTCGCGCGAACTCGATTAAACCGCTAACGGGGAAGGCTCCGCACGCCTGTGAGCCGACCAGTGGCCCATCCAGCGTGACGATGCGATGCAACGTATCGGCATCGACATCGCGAGCCTGCGCATAGGGAAGGTAGTGGCTAAGGTCAGAGCTGACGACTACCGCCGTATTATCGGCCTGCCACGCTATATCGATAATGTCGGCAACCGCGGATGCGGGCACCTGCCCAACCGCTACGGGAACAACACTGAAGCCGGGTTCGAGATGGCGCTGGAGGAACGGTAGCTGCACCTCGAGAGAATGTTCGTCCCGTTGCACAATCGGTGCCGTGGTAACTGCCGGGTGCGTGCAGATGAGTTCGGTCAACTCTGGGTCGTTGGGGATTGTGCCCAGCGGTGTTGCGTGTGCGTCAGCTCCCGCAAGCGCCATGGCATCGATTCCCACGCGGTGACAGGGACCGAGAACGAGTACGCGTCTGGTGTTCGTTGGTAAGCAGGCGATTGCGCGCGCCGCGAGCGCTCCCGAGTAGACGTATCCCGCGTGCGGGCTGATGACTACTCGCGATGTCAGCGGTGGGGGAGTCACAGCTTCCAGCGCCTCATCGACCCACTTGCGCAACTGCTCGGGATCCGCCGGATAAAACATGCCAGAAACAGCCGGTTGTCTCACGATTGTCATGATCTTCCCTCCAGTGCCAGGCTATCGAGTACTCGGACAGCAGGGGGAGGAATCCGACGTTTACTCCTCGTGGAGGGCGAAACGTGCAACTTCTTCGTGGCGAGGGCGCCGCGATGGCCCTTCACCCAGATACGAAGCGATGAGTCGAATATGCGAAGCTTGCCAGGAAGAGGAGGTAAAAGAGTTAAGTATTCTCAACCACCGGGTTGCTTCAATGGGCCGCCGCAAACGAGCGACCGTGAGATGAGCGGTGAAAGCGCGGCCGTCGGGAGTTGCTCCACAGGTATTTGCCGTGTTACGAGCGGTTCGAGCGAGCGTTTCGAGATCGCCGCTGAGCGCAACCGGCCTCATCCACAGTACTTTTGCGCGGTCGGGGCTGGGGAAAACTCCGGCGCCGCATAGCTGCAAACTGAGCGCATTTTTACGCGCAAAACTATTCCTCAGGCGATCAATCAGTTCGTCGGTGCGCGCGGAAGGAACACTTGCCAAGAACGCGAGCGTGATATGCCACTGCTCCGGATTAATCCACGGCATTTGTGGGCGAGCGTGAAGAAACTCTGTCAGTTCATCCACAACCAACTGCGGTGGATACAGAGCGATAAACATTCGCTGTCCCATGCGTCCAGCCTAACGATAACTTTTGAAAGTAGCTGTGGAATACCAATCCTGTACCTAGGCTCGAAGTATGACAGAAAAGGAATGGCCGCACTTCACCGTCGAGATTCGCTCACCTGAGACGGTCGACGTGATGTGGTCTCGTCTGTGGGACCTCAGCCGACATTCGCGAGCCGTTCCCTTGACTACCGTCCGCAGTCAAGGGACGTCGTTGCGTCGCGGCGCTCGCTTCATTGCCCGGACTGAGCTTGGACTAATCACAATCGACGATCGCATGATAGTTCGCCGCTGGGAACCGCCGTATCATGCCGTCATTGAGAAAGTAGGGCCAATATTTTTCGGCACCATTGATGCCAAGATGGTGCGTGAGGGCGAATATTGCGTACTGCGTTGGAAGCTCAGCTACCGTATTAAGGCGGTTCCCAATCTCGTGACACGTGTAACGCAGTTGTTAGCACAAAGAGCGTACCGAGTAACACTGAAGAAAATACTGGGTACCGAAACTCAAGTATCCGGTGAGGTCGTACTGCTCGGGCAGAAATCGGCAGTAATGCGAGGACTGGCTGGCAGTGATTTAAGACAGGGTTCGGGAGAAGCTATCGGCTCTGGGACTCCGATAACGTGTCGGTGAATGTTGATTACGCAGTACTTTCGTTTTAAAGCACTGGGGTCGTTACTAAAATATAGAAGGGTGCACTGAGTCCTTAGTAGCGTCGGCCGTGAGTCAGTTTTACTGAAATTTCTCACATTTGAGTCTGCCAGCTTATTTCGAGTTTTAGTCTCTGGTTCCTTTGGACTACAGTCGGAAAACAGTGACCGCATCTGTGACGCAAACCGGCGCCTACACGGGCGGCAATAGCGCTGAGGATCCGCGAATCCGTGGGGAGTGAACGGAGAATCAGGCCATCTCCCCAGAAGGTAAACGTCCATGTTCTACTATCTCGCCCGTAGAATCGCGAATTATGCGCTTCTATTATTTGTAGCGGTGTCGTTGGCGTATCTCATTGCTGCGACCACCCTCGACGCAAAATCAGCATTCGACCTCACCGACCCTACGCGCGATTGGGCGGCTATCGAACGAATGCTGGTTGATTACAATCTGTCAAAGACAGTTCCACTAACAGAACGCTACACCACGTGGCTGTCGGGAATCTTTAGCTCCTGGGATTGGGGGAAAACACCTCGCGGTGAAAGCGTAAACAGCATCATCGCCGTGAAAATTTGGGTTTCAGTGCGACTGATTTTCATCGGTTCTTTCGTCGGCATCATCGGCGGTGTAGCAGTTGGGGCATGGACCGCGACAAAGCAGTATTCGTGGGCAGATCGAACGATCTCCCTCCTGTCGCTCATTATTATTTCAACGCCGGTGATTGTGTTGGCAACACTGCTTCAGATCGGAGCCACTAAATTCAACCTCGCCACAGGAACAAACTTCTTCGAGTTTGTTGGCGAAACAGGAAATATCGGCGATTATCCAGGAGCCTGGATCGTTGATCGAGCGCAACATCTTCTCTTACCGACAATCTCTATGTCGCTGGGTGGTATCGCATCCTATTCGCGTTATCAACGTAACCTCATGCTCGATAGCTTAGGCGCAGATTACGTGCGCACCGCGCGCGCAAAAGGTCTTCCCAAAACACAGGCGGTTATCCGCCACGCTTTACGCACTTCTCTCGTGCCCATGGCGACATTCTTTGCTTTCGCGGTAGCGACGCTGTTCCTCGGCGCTACCGTAACGGAGCAAATCTTTGGATGGCACGGCCTGGGAATCTATTCAGTTGAATCAATTCGAGGTCAGGACGTCAATGGCACCGCGGCAGTGGTGGCCTTCTCGGGAGCCTCAACACTGACCGGCGCCCTTTTGTCAGACATACTCATCGTTGTTGTCGATCCGCGTGTGAGGGTGAGTTAAACTATGTCGCATTCGAACCCTCATTTCGAAGAGAAAAGCATTCAAAACGTAACTCAAGCTGCTGACAAAGACTTTCCGCGCACCGGCTCCGATACCGACGCAGCTCAAGAGGAAAACACCACCGGTGAAACTCCATCAGCAAAGCGAATGAATCGAAGCGCGCTTATTCGACGGCGGTTTTTCCGGTCACGCACTGCCGTCGTCGGCGTTATCGGTTTCGCAATCATCGTGCTCATCGCTATTATCGGCCCCTATATTTCACCGTGGGATTTCCAAGAAGTTGATCGAAAAGCCTTCTTGAAAGCCCCCTCAGCGGCCCACTGGTTCGGCACTACGCAAGGAGGGCGCGACGTATTCGCACTCACCGTCGAAGGTTTACGCAAATCACTCGTCATCGGTGTAGCCGTGGCCATGATTCAAACCACGTTAGCGGCACTTATTGGTTCGACAGCCGCCTACTTCGGCAAGGTCGTAGATCGGGTAATTCTCTGGTTCATTGACCTACTACTGGTCGTTCCGTCTTTCCTCATAGTGGCTGTCATATCGCAGAAGACGGGCGGCTCGAATGGTTCAATTACGCTCTTTATATTGTTGCTCGCGGCATTCGGTTGGATGTTGACTGCGCGTGTTGTCCGATCGATGACGCTATCGGTGAAGAATCTCGAATACGTCACAGCAGCGAAATACATGTCAGTTCCGTCGGCAACGATCATTCGTAAACACATCATTCCGAACGTGGCTTCCTACCTCATCATTGACGCGGCTTTAGCATTTGTCGCTGCAGTTATGAGTGAGACCGTGCTGTCGTATTTCGGATTCGGTGTTCAACCGCCCAATACCTCGCTGGGTGTCATCATTGCCGAAGGGCAGGGAATGGCGACCAGTTACCCGTGGATTTTCCTCGCTCCGGCTACCTTCCTCACTCTTACGCTTATCTTCGTGAATTTCATCGGTGACGGACTACGCGACGCCATTGATCCGTCGTCCAAGTCGGGAGGTCAAGCATGAGTCGCACCAAGCGTGTGAAGACAGATGTCGAGACGAGCGGTATTCCGCAACGAAAAGAAGGGGTTCCCGTACTCGAAGTTAAAGACCTCCATGTGACATTTCCGTCAGAGGACGGCAATGTGCACGCCGTGCGGGGAGTGAACTTGTCGGTGAATGCGGGTGAAGTGCTCAGCATTGTTGGAGAATCGGGATCCGGAAAGTCAGTAACTTCCATGGCCGTTATGGGACTGCTGGACGAAAACGCTAGAGTCGAGGGTTCCGTTAAGCTTCACGGTACCGAATTACTGGGACGCTCAGACGGGTGGATGTCCAAGGTGCGCGGCAGAAAAGTAGCCATGGTTTTCCAGGATCCACTATCTGCCCTCACTCCCGTATATACAGTGGGGGATCAGATTGTTGAAGCACTCGAAATCCACCAGAATATGTCGAAGCGTGAGGCACGCGAACGCGCCATTGAACTACTTGACATTGTCGGTATTCCCAATCCAAAGGTTCGATTCAAATCGTTCCCGCACGAATTCTCCGGCGGTATGCGCCAGCGCGCCATCATTGCGATGGCGATTGCGAATAACCCCGATCTCATCATTGCGGATGAGCCGACGACGGCTCTAGATGTCACTATTCAGGCGCAGATTCTTGACGTGCTGAAAAAGGCGCAGCACGAAACTGGTGCTGCGGTCATTATGATTACTCACGACCTCGGGGTCGTGGCGGGAATGGCCGATCGCGTCGCCGTAATGTACGCGGGTCGATGCGTAGAAACTGGGTTGGTTGACGATATTTTCTATCGTTCGGCAATGCCGTACACCATCGGACTTTTGGGCTCTCTCCCGCGGCCAGACATGTCTTCGAATGAGCCACTTGCCCCGGTGGAAGGGAATCCACCTTCCATGCTTAATCTCCACCCGGGTTGCCCGTTTGCTCCCCGGTGCCCACTCGCCAACGACGCATGCCTGCAAAATGAGCCGAAGCTGCGGGCAACTACCGATGCCGTTGACGGTAGCGCGGAACTCCATCGCGCGGCATGCGTCCGAGCAGACGAAATCACCGAAAATCGGTGGAACTACAAGGACATCTATCCACTACCGGCACCATTGAGTAATCCGACGCAGGCAGCTAACCGCCTCGACCGCGATGAAGTGCTGAAAATCGATGGTCTGCGCAAATACTTCCCGCTCATGAAAGGTGCTGTCTTCAAGCGCCAAGTGGGAACCGTGCACGCCGTTGACGGCATTACTCTCGATATTCGCGCCGGTGAGACGCTCGGGCTGGTCGGCGAATCCGGATGCGGAAAAACGACAACGCTCCTTGAAATCCTCGAACTCAAGGTTCCCGAGGACGGCACCATCGTCGTTTTCGGCAAAGACACGGGACGGATGGGACGGCGCGATCGTAAGCTCATTCGCCAAGATCTGCAGGTCGTTTTTCAAGATCCCATGGCGTCGCTTGATCCACGTATGCCGATTTTCGACATTATTTCGGAACCCTTGAAATACAACGGCTATTCAAAGGTGGATACGGAAAAACGAGTGCGTGAACTCATCACTCTCGTCGGTTTAGAACCCTCCCACCTCAATCGCTATCCGCGCCATTTTTCTGGCGGTCAACGTCAACGCATCGGTATTGCCCGTGCTTTGGCGCTGGAACCGAAGCTCCTTGTACTCGACGAACCGGTATCGGCGCTCGACGTTTCCATTCAAGCGGGTGTGATTAATTTGCTTGAAGAATTACGCGCGAAACTCGGACTCTCTTACCTGTTTGTAGCTCATGATCTTTCCGTTATTCGACACATCGCTGATCGCGTTGCCGTCATGTATCTTGGAAAGATCGTCGAAATCGGGGATGTGGAAGAGGTTTTTGACCGTCCTCGGCACCCCTATACTCAAGCGTTACTTTCTGCTATTCCAGTTCCGGATCCGCAGAAAGAGCGCACGCGGGATCGGATTCTTCTGACGGGTGATTTACCCTCGCCGGCAAATCCGCCATCAGGATGCCGCTTCCGCACGCGATGCCCGAAATTCCAGCAACTGAGCGAAACTGAACAGCAGGCTTGTCTCAGCGAACAACCGGAACTTTGGGGCACAGATGAAACAGTGGACTCGCTCAGCGCCTGCCACTACCCCGAAGCGGTGCACGTATTTTGATGAACCATCATCTTCATCAGGTACGCATCAGATTATGGGACACATGGTGGTACATAGGTTGCGATTGGGTGAAGACCCCGTGAATTCATCTGCTCATTCGGCTTAGTGGACGGCCTTTCGATACTCTGACATCACAACCGTCCTTAAATGGTCGATGATTTATAAAATAAGTACACAATATGGAGGTACACTAGTGCGACGTACAACACGTGCGCTGGCAGTTGTAGCCGCAACTGCCGCCTTGGCCCTCGCTGGTTGCTCTGACTCCGGAGGTAACTCCGCAACATCAGGCGACAATGGCGATGCGGCACAGCCCGACGATGCTCCCGCGTTGAGCGACATTAATCCAGTTGATCGCGACAAGCTACAGCAAGGTGGCAAGCTCCGCTTCGCTATCACCCAGCTTCCCGTTCAGTGGAACTATCTTGAAGCCGCTGGTGCCGCGGTTGACCTCAACACCATCCTCGGTTTCGTTTCACCGTCAAATTGGGATTATGCCGAAGATGCGAGCACCACTCCGAACGAGAATTTCGTGAAGGAAGTGAAAGTTGAAGACGGGCCGCCGCAGGTTGTCCACCTTAAGCTCAATCCTGAAGCAAAGTGGAATAACGGCACCCCCATCACCTGGAAAGACTATCAAGCCACGTGGAAAGCCTGTAATGGCGAGAATGAAGACTACCAGTGCGCCTCCACCGATGGTTTCAATCAGGTTGAGAAGGTCGAAGCTGGCGATGATGACTTTGAGGTAGTCATTACCTACAAGTCCACCTATCCGGACTGGACCGGAACCTGGTCCAGCGTGTTCAACGCGGAATCACTGGCCGATGCGGAAACCTTCAACACCGGTCAACTCGAGGGGCCGAATAACGACTGGCTGGCCGGTCCCTTTAAGATCGACAGCGTTGACGAGGCACAGAAAGTTGTCAAACTTGTGCCTAACGACAACTGGTGGGGCGAGAAACCACTGCTTGACGAAGTGACCTTCCGCGAACTTGATGCCGACCTCGCACCGCAGTCATTTGCTAACTCCGAAATCGATGTGCTCCAGTACCTCATTTCAGCAGACCAGTACACTCGCGTTCAGGGACGCCCCGACGGTGAGATCCGAACCGCAGGTGGTAAGCAATGGCGCCACTTCACATTTAATGGCAATGCTAAGAACCTAGACGATAAGAAGGTGCGTCAGGCCATTATCCGCGGTCTTAACCGTGAAGCCATCGCCGAATCAGACTTGGCAGGACTGCCTATTGAGCCAGCTGAATTGATGCTTGGCAACCACTTCCTCATGCCCGGCCAGCAAGGTTACCAGGATAATGCTCAGGACCTCTCTTATGATCCAGAAGTAGCCGGCGAACTCCTAGACGAAGCTGGCTGGACTCTTGAAGACGGGAAACAGTTCCGTACGAAAGACGGCGAGGAACTCGAAGTTGATTACGCGATGCTGGCAGGTGTTCCCACCTCAGAAAATGAAGGCAAGCTCCTCCAAGCCGACATGGAAGAAATCGGTGTCAAGGTCAATCTCGTAAATAAGAGTACTGACGACTTCACACCTACTTTGCAAGATGGCACATTTGGAATCATCGGATTCACCTGGGAGACCACGGTGTATCCGTTTGCCAATATCGGCCAGATCTACACCTGCGATGCGGAGAATAACTTCTCCAATATCTGCAACGAAGAAATTGATAAACTCACCGCTGAAGCCGATGTCGAAATGGATGAAGACAAGCGCTCCGAGATCGGTAACCAGATCGATAAACTGGTTTGGGATGAAGTCATGAACGCCCCTCTCTACCGTCGTATGGAGTACACTGCGGTACCGCAGAATCTCGCCAACTTCGGCGCCTTCGGACTCTCGACTGGCCGTGTAGAAAACATTGGTTTCACCGAGTAATGATTCCGCTACGAATAGCTCACTCGTAGAGTAGTCCGTGCAGAGGGCCCCGGTATTGACCGGGGCCCTCATCTAAATCCTTGAAGACAGCGTGCCTGCCTGGCAGTGAGCACAAGCGGTGATGCAAGGTAATGTAATCGCCAATCTCCACTACCGTTATAGCGCCGTCACCACCGACAGGCCTGCCAGTACCATAATGACGGCAATTTCAAAGGTATTAGGAGTGCGAGTGGTGGAGGAAGCCTCCTTCGCTTTGAGGACTGTACGCTGAGAGGCGGGGAGGCCCTCATGGATTTGTTGCAACATGGTCAGTAGTTCGCGTGCCTGGTTCGTGTCAAGGCTAAACCGTAACTGATCAGCGGATAAATTGATAAAGGGGAGCGGACGCGGATCTCGACTAAAGGTGTCTCGAATCGGCGTCGGTTGAGCGGCGGAAACACGGAATTCGCCATCTTGAGTGATGAGAATCAAACCCAAATTCGCGCTAGCTGATTCAAAACGACCCCACGGTATGCGAATCGTAGACCACATATTGCGCGCGATGATTTCATGTTGAGAAATCACGAGGCGCGGTACCCACCACATAAGACGAAAGAACGCGGCAATGAGCCAAATGAATGGAAGAGCCGTCCATCCGATTCGGAGTCCATCCGAAAGGAGGAATAGGGCAGAAAGTACTGCGGCTATGACTAGCACTATCAGAGTACCGGCCCGACCAAGTGAAGATTGAACAGTGATAGTTGGGTGCACGGTGCCAGTATGCCTCAGGACAATCATAGATAGCATATGCATGCCACTGGCTCCTATCAATCGCCTGCTTCCGGCATTGCCATCGCATATCGTGTAGACCCAGCGGAGAGGATGGCGACGAGGCTTGTCAACGTGTCGAATTTCGCAGGCCGTCAATGCATGAGATATCAGCTGGCAGGACTATTGTTAAAACGCGTTGAGTTTCAAACTCTGCCATTCGTATAGCCAGTTGAGAGGCATAGATGAGTATTCGCCACGACATCCGAAACGTCGCCATTGTTGCACACGTCGATCACGGTAAAACCACCCTGGTCGATGCCATGCTTTGGCAGTCAGGTGCTTTTTCTGACCACGACACGGTAGATAAGCGCGGTGAACGCGTTATGGATTCAGGAGATCTAGAACGCGAAAAAGGCATTACAATCCTCGCGAAAAATACCGCTGTGCAGTATCGGGGGCCATCTGTTCAACACACTGATATGCCAGCTGGGATTACCATCAATGTCGTTGATACTCCCGGTCACGCTGATTTCGGAGGGGAAGTTGAGCGCGCACTTTCCATGGTCGACGGTGTTCTACTCCTGGTTGACGCTGCGGAAGGCCCTCTACCGCAGACTCGATTTGTCCTGCGTAAAGCCCTTGAGGCGCGCCTTCCCGTGGTAGTCGTGGTGAATAAGGTTGATCGACCGGATTCCCGGATAGCAGAAGTGGTAGATGAGACAACCGACTTACTGTTATCCCTGGCCGAAGATTTACAGAATGAGGGCGTCGAGATTGACCTCGACTCTTTGCTCGATGTCCCGGTGATTTACGCATCGGCTAAACTGGGGCGATCCTCTACGGAACCTCCGGCACAAAATGAAATCCCGCAAGACGATCTTGAACCACTGTTTCATACGCTTTTATCGCGCATCCCGGGGCCAACCTTTGTCGAGGATGCACCGCTGCAAGCGCATGTCACCAATCTTGACTCATCGCCGTTCCTGGGGCGTATCGCCCTATTGCGTATCCACAATGGCACGTTACGTAAGGGGCAAACGGTGGCGTGGGCACGTGCCACTGGCGAGATTTCTTCGGTAAAGGTCACTGAACTCCTCAAAACCGAGGGGCTTGAACGTCTTCCCGCCACCGAGGCAAGCGCTGGAGATATTGTGGCAGTGGCCGGTATCCCCGAAATTACGATCGGGGAGAGCCTGGTGGATGTGGAGGACCCCCGTCCGCTACCTTTAATTACTGTCGACGAACCGGCTATTTCCATTACTGTCGGTATTAATACCTCTCCCATGGCGGGACGTGTACGCGGGGCTAAAGTTACCGCTCGACAGGTGAAGGAAAGACTCGACCGAGAATTGGTGGGAAATGTGTCGCTTCGAGTTCTTCCCACTCAGCGACCTGACGCGTGGGAAGTCCAAGGCCGCGGTGAACTTGCCCTGGCAATTCTTGTGGAACAGATGCGACGGGAAGGCTTTGAACTAACGGTTGGAAAACCGCAGGTGGTGACGAAGGACGTGGAGGGCGTTCGACACGAGCCAATGGAACGTCTGACGGTCGATGTGCCGGAAGATTATTTGGGGCAGGTAACTCAGTTGCTGGCAGCTCGTAAAGGGCGTATGGAATCCATGGTTAATCACGGAACCGGGTGGATTCGTCTCGAGTTCATTGTTCCTGCTCGAGGATTGATTGGTTTCCGCTCACGTTTCTTAACCGATACTCGCGGCACGGGTATTGCCTCCTCGATTGCAGCCGGTTATGAACCGTGGTGCGGGCCTATTGAGACTCGTACCACAGGATCTTTGGTGTCGGACCGCGCCGGGCAGGCCACGCCCTATGCGATGGTGAATTTGCAGGAAAGAGCATCGTTTATTATCCAGGCGGGGTCTGAAGTTTACGAGGGGCAAGTCGTGGGGGAGAACCCGCGAAACGAAGATATGGACGTCAATGTCACGCGGGAGAAGAAGCAGACCAATATGCGCTCAGCATCGGCCGACACATTCGAAGGACTGGTGCCACCGCGTACTCTCACGCTCGAGGAATCACTCGAATTTGCGGCGCAAGATGAATGCGTGGAAGTAACACCCGAATCGATCCGTATTCGTAAAAATATTCTGTCTGCCCAAGAACGTTTCAAGATTGCTGCCCGTGCACGTCGGGAAGCTCGCGACCACTAATCGCCGAAAGGGCTTTCGGGAACGAGTTTGCCGGTCACCATCGTTTCGGCCCGTACGATTACCTCACCACGTCGTGTTGCAACGGTTACGTGGTCGGTGGCTATTTCCGTTAAATGACCGAGAGCGTCATGTAATCCGTCGGCAAGACGGTAGCGTAGGACGACTCGTTGACCGACCTGCCACCGCATCCAGGGAAGGTCGGGTGACGGTTGTTGTGTCATACCCATGGTGTGATAATATCCGCGCACACGATTTCAACTCGAATCGCAGAGCTACGAAGCGTACTATAAAGCCCGAGACCACCGTACTAAGGAGGAAACTTTGACCTACGTGATCGCACAGCCGTGTGTTGACGTCAAGGATCGCGCATGCGTTGATGAATGCCCAGTTGATTGCATTTATGAGGGTCAACGAAGCCTCTATATCCACCCGGATGAATGCGTTGATTGCGGTGCCTGCGAACCGGTCTGCCCGGTAGAGGCAATTTTCTACGAGGATGATTTGCCTGAAGAATGGTCCGAATACTACCGCGCAAACGTCGAATTTTTCGATAAGATTGGGTCACCCGGAGGAGCGCAAAGGGCCGGGGTGCAGGACTACGATCATCAGATCATCGCTGACTTGCCCCCGCAGAATCAGGATTGAAGTAGGAGGAGGTCACCGTGAGGTCGCCTTTACCCCGAAGTTTAAATCTGCCCGTGTTTCCGTGGGACACTTTATTGAAAGCAAAGAATGTTGCGAATCAGCATCCTGATGGCATCGTTGACCTCTCGATCGGCACGCCGGTTGATGCGACACCGGAAGTCGTCCAAGAGGCACTGAAGGAAGCCTCAGATGCCCCTGGTTATCCCACGGCATTAGGGTCGGAAGAGTTTCAAATTGCTGTCGAAGCCTGGTGTCAGGCTCGTGGAATGGGTTATTTTGACCCCGATCGCGTTCGAGTCATGCCCACTGTAGGAAGCAAAGAAATGGTGGCCTGGCTTCCATTCATGTTGGGGATGGGCGCGGAGGACCGTATATTGATTCCACGATGTGCGTATCCCACATATGAGATTGGGGCGCGTCTGATCGGAGCTGAGGTTATCCCGGTAGATCATGATCCATCATCGTGGCCCGATGCTTCACTCGTGTGGTTGAACTCACCGGCTAACCCCGATGGCTCGGTTCTGTCGATGAGCCAGTTGCGGGCTGTCGTCGAATGGGCGCGCGAGCACAATGCGGTGGTGGCATCTGATGAGTGCTATGCCGCTTTGGTGTGGGACCGTGACCTCATTGATGCTGGCGGCTGTCCGTCCTTGCTTTCATACGATGTATGTGACGGAGATTATCGGAATTTACTCGTTCTCTATTCAGTGTCGAAACAGTCAAATATGGCCGGATACCGAGCGGGTTTGATGCTGGGTGACCGCCACCTTATCGACGCGGTGCTCGAAGTGCGCAAGCACACGGGTATGATTCAATGCACGCCAACGTTAGCCGCCATGAGTGCAGCGTTGCGAAATTCGGTGGGCGCATTTGAATGGCCGGGTGAGGGCGTGACTACTCCCATCCCGCAGTTCGAATGCGATCGTGGGCATTCCAACCGGATCCACGGGGTTTCACATGTTGTCGAACAAAGAGCACTCTATGCGGCACGCAGAGAGAAATTACTACAGGCTTTCGAGGCGATAGGATTAGTTAATCATCCTGAATCGCGGGCGGGGCTTTACCTTTGGCTATCCGACACAGACTCGAAGGCTTCTGATTGGGAGCTCGTCGATGCGCTATCGAAGCTAGGAATCCTGGTGGCTCCGGGGTCGTTCTACGGTCCAGATCATAACCGCTTTATTCGTGTCTCACTATCTGCTACGGATGAACGGGTAAATTCCGCTTGTGAGCGGATGTATGAGGTTGATTCCTCTTTTCTCAAGCAATTATCTCGATGACAAGATACTCTGAGTGGTGACGCTCCGGCAGGGTAGCCGAGCGAGAGACCTTCGTCCAAAAGACCCATAAGGAGAGCCGCGATGGCGAATAAACCTGTATCTGAAGACAAAGCAAAGCCAAAGCGCGTAGTTAAAAAGGACACTCCGCCTGAGCCCGCTGTTAAACCCGGTGGCGACGGCCTTCTCCTGGTTGACAAATCCAAAGTAACGCTTCCGCGTGCCGAGGCCAGCCAAGGATCCGATGGCCTCTTCGTAGGCAAAGTTCTTCCTGAAACCGGGCTCGTTACATACGATCCCGGATTTACTAACACCGCTTCGTGTTCCTCCGCGATCACGTATATTGATGGAGCCGAGGGTATTTTACGTTACCGCGGCTATCCGATTGATCAGCTCGCCAAGAACTCCAGCTTCCTGGAAGTAGCTTATCTACTGATTTATGGCGAGTTACCGCAGGCTGCCAAACTCGAAGAGTTTATGCGCAGAATTAAGCGCCACCGCCTGTTACACGAAGACTTTAAAGCCTTCTTCACTGCTTTCCCTCATAACGGACATCCAATGGCTATTTTGCAGGCCGGTATTGCCGGGCTTGCTACCTACTACCAACATACGCTTGATCCCAGCGATGATGTCGCTATGGATCGCGCCTCCGTTCTCCTGCTGTCCAAGGTTCCGACGATGATTGCGTATATCGCTAAACGAGCAGCCGGTTTGCCTCTGCTTTACCCCGATGCGCAACGTTCCTACACCGAAGACTTCATTCGCATGACATTCGGTCTGCCCTATCAGGCCTACGATATTGATCCAGCACTGGTACGCGCCCTCGACATGTTGCTGATTCTCCACGCCGATCACGAACAAAACTGCTCGACCGCCACTGTACGTCTGGTGGGCTCCTCACATGCCAATATGTACGCATCGGTGGCGGCGGGCGTTGGCGCGCTTTCCGGACCGCTACACGGCGGCGCTAACGAGGCTGTGCTGCGGATGCTCGCTGAGATTCGCGATTCTGACCTTACGGTCAAGGATTTCGTGGAAAAGGCGAAGGATAAGTCCTCCAGTGTTCGTCTCATGGGCTTTGGCCACCGGGTGTACAAGAACTATGATCCTCGGGCTGCCATTGTCAAAGAAACAGCACATGAAGTTTTGTCGCGACTTGGAAAACGCGATGAAATGCTTGATATTGCGATGGAACTCGAAGACATTGCGCTATCAGATGACTACTTCATTGAGCGTAAACTATACCCAAACGTCGATTTCTACACCGGTTTGATTTACGCTGCCATGGGCTTCCCGACGAAGATGTTCACGCCGTTGTTTGCGCTGGGACGCCTGCCCGGATGGATTGCTCAGTACCGCGAAATGGCCCGCGACCCGCAGGGTCGCATTGGACGCCCTCGCCAGGTCTACACCGGCGAAGTCGAACGGGATTACGTGCCGTTGCGCAATCGAATCAAGCAGCCTGAAAAACGTTCCTAGTACCTGAAGGAATCACACCTCATACGTGTTGGGCGGAATCATGGAGATCCCGCCCAACACGTAATTTCAGAGAGTTTCTCGCGGGTGATTGTCGGTGCTCATAGTGCTCGATTCGTGCAATTCCACAGTGAGGGCCAAAATACGCCGAGTTCAGTAACTATTGAACGGAGCAGCGGAAGAGATATACCCACAACCGAGTGGGGATCTCCGGTGACCCCCGCAATAAAGGGGCCTCCCAATCCGTCAATGGTGAAGGACCCGGCAACTTCGAGGGGTTCTCCGGTTGCCACGTAGGCATCGATTTCAGCATCGGTTAACTCGGTAAAGTGCACCTGCGTTGCCACGTGGTCAACTCGCTGGGCTCCGCGTTTGACAGAACCTTCTGTGAGTTCGAGAAGTACAACCGCGTGACCGGTATGTAACGTGACTGTTTGTCCCGACAGTTGACGTATCCGACTGCGCGCAACCGCGGGCGAATGCGGTTTACCCACCAGTTCTCCACCGACTTCCAACATGGAATCGCAGGCGACGACAACAGCGTGGTCGGGGAGAGGCTTACCGTGACGGAGAGCCAAGGTCCGGATATCGTCGATCCTCAGCGTGGGGATGACGGCGTCGGCTTTAGCTTGTGCAAGTGCCCGGACTTTTGCCTGTGCCTGAATCCCGTAAGCGGGATCGAAACCGGCCAATACCGCTTCTTCCTCCGCCGCTGACACGCGGATAAGCGGATCTATACCGGCCTGACGAAGAGTAGCTGCGCGGGCGGGAGAGGCCGATGCGAGAATGCACGCGGTATAGCCTCTCATGACAACTCCAATGCCTGATTGAGAACGGCAAGCGGAAGGCCGCCTTGAGACAGTGCCCGGTCGTGGAAATCGCGGAGAGAAGCCTCGGGATAGGCGCGCTGGAAAGCTTCGCGAGTGCGAAACCACTCGCGCTGACCGACCGTATAGGAGGATGCCTGTCCGGGCCAACCGAGGTAACGAGTGGTTTCGAATTGTAAGAATGCCGGTTCCATGGCGACGTTAGTGGACATGAAAGCCCACACGTCATTGCGGTTCCACTCATCATCTCCGCTGGAGGGGCTTCCCAGACCATGATAGGGAGAGGTTCGCAGCGCTTGTTTATAGGCTTGCTCAGAAATGCCGATTTCGTGAAGAAAAGAGACGTGCGGTCGCTCTTTCGCTAGGTGCAGACCGATATCAACCAGAATCCGTGCTGCCCGTAAACGCTGGGCATCGAGCATTCCAAGGCGCTCGGCTGGGTCCGATAGGTATCCCAGCTCATCCATCAGGGTTTCCGCATAGAGCGCCCACCCTTCGCCGTGTCCAGAAAACCAGCAGGCGTTACGACGCCATGAATTCAGGGTATCTTTTTGCGCCACTGCGCGGGAGAGCTGCATGTGGTGACCGGGCATACCTTCGTGATATACGGTGGTTTTTTCTTGCCATCTATGGAATACGTTTTCCCCCGGAGGAACGGCCCACCACATGCGTCCTGGACGCGAAAAATCATCAGATGGAGCAGTGTAAAAGATACCGCCATCGCCTGCTGGTGAAATCATGCATTCGAGAGCACGCATGTGCTCGGTGACGGTGAAATGGGTATCTGCCAGCTCATCGACTGCTTGGTCAGAAACTGCTTGCATCCAGGAAAGAAGTGCTTGCGTGCCGTGAATTTGGTAGGCGGGATCGTCGTTGAGGGCTCGCATGGCGTCCTGGACGGTGGTGTCATTGCCGTAAAGTTCGCGCGCGATGGTCTGCTGTTCACGGTGAATGCGAATCAGCTCCTCGTGTGCCCAAGCATAGATTTCATCCGGGTCGATTCGCATACCGAGGAACTGTGCGCTGTGAAGCATGTAGCGTTCGTGTCCCACATGATCGGTATTGGAAGCATGAGGAGCGATAGTATCGGCCAGCCACGCAGCGAATTCACGGGTTGCTCCGGTTGCTTTTTCCACACCGTGGCGCATACGCGATTGCAACTGCGTCGAATAGTCCGATTCCTTGAGCTGATCGAATACCCGCATGAATGGGTTATGTGAAGAGGTTTGTTGCGCTAGGTCGTCAAGTACAGCTTGAAGCTGGACTCGTGATGGGGCTCGATCGCGATTGACAGCAGTAACCAGTGCTTGTTGATATTGCGCATATGCATTCGGAACCGCTTCAATAACACGAATTATGTCCTCCCAGTCAGCTTTCGTATTATTCGGCATCATCGTCAGCCCATCACGGATCGACTGCACGGGAGTCGAAATATTATTGAGGGCGCCCAGTACCTCACCGGCTTCATATAGTTCCAGGTCGATCTGCAGGGACTGCAGGAGGGCGGCCTTGGTGACTTTATCTACCTGGTCAACGGTATCCGTTTGGCGCACCCTATCAATCGTGGTGGTAATCAGGGATAGCCATGCCTGTTCGCCCTCGGTAGAGAAGTCTTCAATTGCTTGTGCTGGCAGAGGACGTCCAAGACTAATGGCGAAGCTCGGTGAGAGGTCAGCCATCGCATCCACATACTGATCGGCAACAGTATCAAGAGGGCTTGTTTCGCGAACGCTCATGCGATTCTTCTTTCAGATTGACAGCGTATCTAGTTAGATTACCCGGCTTGTTAAGCGGTGGCGAATACTCGTGAAAAGCCACATAGATGCCTTTTTTCGCGCTGTGGTGGGGGCCACTGCGATGATGAAAGTGCGAGAAAAATGTTAAGAAATCCATACTAAAGAGCGAGATAATGATGGTTTTGGCGACATTTTTACCGAAAACCCCTGTTTCGAGCTGACATTGGGGCCAGAAACACTTAGTCTCTAACCTGTGAGGGCTCTAGTGAAGCTATTGCCGTCTAGCGATAACAGAAAATCGCGCTAACAAGTACTTTCTACCGAGAGGTCCAATATGTCTGTCAACCGCACACAACTCGTCGCCGCTATCGCGGAAAAGGCTAATATCACCAAGGTCCAGGCAGATGCTGCACTCGCAGCTTTCCAGGATGTACTCATCGAGTCTTTGTCCGAAGGTGAGCCTGTTAAGGTAACCGGCCTGTTCTCCGTTGAGCGCGTCGAGCGTGCAGCGCGCACCGGCCGTAACCCCCAGACCGGTGAACAGATCCAGATTCCGGCTGGCTACGGCGTGAAAATCTCCGCTGGCTCAACCCTGAAGAAGGCTGTTTCCAAGAAGTAAATTGCCGGCGGCTTTGTGACCGTAAGCGCGAAAGGCGGTGAGGATCCTCACCGCCTTTCGTCATTCGTGCACTCTCCTTCAGAGGTACAAATGCGTGGCACTCGAGTGATGAATCTTTAGATATATCCGCACCTATGTCGTTTCCTCCACGCTTTCCATTACGAGCGGTCCTATACTGTCTGGCAGAGCGATGATCGCCCCGCGCTTCACCCGTGAAGGACTGTTATGAAAATAGGTATTTTCCCCGATGATGACACCATCGGCCAGGTAGCTGCAGATTTCGTCGAAGATCTGTTTACTCGCCAACCGCAGGCTAATCTCGGACTGGCAACTGGATCAAGCCCGTTAGCAACATATCGTCACCTTATAGAGCGTGTCAGCACTGGCAGACTGTCTTTCGCACAGGGGCAGGCATTCACACTCGACGAATACGTTGGATTAGACCCGCAGCATCCGGAACGCTACCGCAATGTGATTTACCGCGATTTCCTTTCCGGCGTGGATTTTCCCGCCGAATCAGTCCATAGTCCCGACGGTAATGCCGACGACTTAGCCGCCGCCGCTTGCGCGTATGATCGGCTAATTGCTGATGCCGGTGGGGTTGATCTCCAAATCCTCGGTATCGGATCAGACGGCCATATTGCTTTCAATGAACCCGGAGAGTCATTCAAGTCGCGTACCCATCCGGGTGTGCTCACGAATCAGACTCGGCAGGATAATGCGCGTTTTTTTGGATCCGATATTAATGCCGTTCCCACTCACTGTGTGACGCAAGGATTGGGAACCATTATGGAGGCACGCAGACTCGTCCTCGTGGCGCAGGGGCGGGCTAAGGCTCGCGCGATTCGCGAGCTCGTTGAGGGAGCGGTGAGTATTCGTTGGCCTGCCACCATTATGCAAATGCATCCTGATGCGTGGGTTCTTATCGATGAGGATGCCGCTAGTGAATTGGATATGATCGACTACTACCGTGAAGTGTGGGAAAAATCGCGACACTACCGCGGAGTGTGCTCAGGGTGAGTTTTTCCAATAAACGTGCTTAGAATTAAAACATGTTAGTCACCGATCAACATGATGCTCCCGGAGCGCCGCAAGCTCCTGCAGCTCCGTCATCCACCACGTCAACATCTACGCTTGAGCGTACCGAAACGCGGCAGGAACACTCTCCGGGAGATGGCGATCGGTTTGCTCATTTTGTACGCCGCGACCGGGTAGATAAAGCGTTGATATCGGGCCAACCGGTAATCGCATTGTGTGGCAAAGTGTGGATCCCGTTGCGAGATCCCTCAAAATATCCGGTGTGTCCGCGATGTAAAGCATTGCGTGACGAGATGAAGAATTTCGGTGATAACTGGCCATATTCGGACGGTTCGGGACCAACGAATGGATCTGGGGACGTAGCCGAATGAATAGGGGGTCCGAGGGCCCCGTTATCCCAAACACCGGTTATCCGCAGCAAGCCTCAAGCGCGGCGGCACAGCAGTTGTCTCCGGCGTTTCCGGCGCGTGCGGCATGGGGAACAGCGGGCCATTTACGTCAGTGGCAAGCAGAAGCTGTCAATCAGTACTTATCGAGTGGGGCCACAGATTTTCTCGCAGTTGCGACACCGGGAGCGGGCAAAACCACCTTTGCATTGCGTGTTGCCGTTGAGCTTATGGGCGCTGGCATTGTGCAAAAAGTGACGGTGGTATGCCCAACCGAGCATCTCAAGGGACAGTGGGCTGATGCAGCCGCCCGGGTGGGAATCCACATCGATCCCGCCTTCAGCAACGCGCAGGGGCGTGCAGGAACTCACTTTGATGGTGTAGCCATCACATATGCTCAGGTGGCGGCAAATCCATCGGTTCACGCTATGCGGACGCGTGCTTTTAAGACTTTGGTTATTTTCGATGAAATTCATCATGCCGGAGACGCTCTGTCTTGGGGAGCGGGCATCGAACAGGCGTTTGGTCATGCCACACGTCGCCTGTCACTGACGGGAACGCCATTTCGCTCGGATTCCGCGCGCATCCCCTTCGTCACCTATGCCGAAGATGATGAAGGGATTCGGCGATCGAGGGCGGATTACTCCTATGGTTATAGTCAGGCGCTCGCGGATGGTGTTGTGCGCCCCGTCCTTTTCCTATCGTATTCCGGTTCGATGCATTGGCGTACTCGAGCTGGAGATGAAGTGGTCGCCCGTCTAGGTGAGCCTTTAACCAAGGATCTGATGAAGCAAGCCTGGCGGACCGCGCTCGACCCGCACGGACAGTGGATTCCGGCTGTGCTGGCCGCCGCCGATCAGCGTTTGTCGCAAGTGCGCCGCACCGTTGAGGATGCGGGAGGTTTAGTTATTGCTTCCGATCACAACAGTGCTCGTGCTTATGCCCGCCAGTTGCGTCTGATTACAGGGCAGGCACCAACACTCGTGATTTCGGATGATTCGCGCGCTTCAGAAAAAATCGATGAATTCCGCACGGGAACCAGTCGGTGGATGGTTGCCGTTCGCATGGTGTCAGAAGGTGTCGATGTACCTCGTTTAGCAGTGGGCGTCTATGCCACGAATGCCTCTACTCCATTATTTTTTGCGCAGGCGATAGGGCGTTTTGTGCGAGCTCGTAAACGCGGTGAAACAGCTTCAATTTTTATCCCATCCGTATTGGAACTGCTCGAGTTAGCAGAGCATATGGAAGTTGAGCGCGATCATGCGCTCGCGCAAGCAGGGGAAGAGATGGATGAGGACGTCATCGCTTTGCGTGACGCTACGGCGCAGGAGCAGGCTAGCGATGACCTTCTCCCTGGTTTTGAAGCCTTGGGGGCCGAAGCGCAGTTTGATCGAGTCTTATTCGACGGTGCTTCATTTGGAACCGGCGCGGATGTTGGATCGGTGGAGGAGCAGGAATACCTGGGCATTCCCGGTCTCCTCGACCCTGAGCAAGTGACAACGCTACTGCGAGCACGACAAGCCGAGCAGGCCAAGACACAGCGACGGCAAGCCTCAGCTCGGGCGGCGCGGGAAGAAAACGCCGATATTCCACTGCATCGACAGCGGGCCCTTAAACGCAAGGAATTGTCGAATCTGGTATCCACCTGGGCGCGCCGATCCAATACATCTCACGCCATTGTGCACGCCGAACTGCGGCGTCGATGCGGCGGCCCGGAAGTTGCGCGCGCATCCACCGAGCAAATTGATGCGCGTATTACCATGCTTCGCGATTGGTTTATCGGAAAATTCTAGATTGTCGAGCCTGAGGTTCGTGAGCCAAAGCCAGATGCATGCGGTAGGCTCAACGCATTCGCTTAGTGCGAGAGGTGAAAGGAAGACAAATTGGCCTGGGTGATTCTCATAGTCTCGGCTCTATTTGAGGCTGTGTGGGTGAACGCTCTTGACCGGATTGCCGACGGCGCTCACAACCTGCTCAATTGGGGGGCATTTCTCGCGGGAACTGTGGTGTCGGTGGGCGGACTGGCGTGGGCTCTACGCACGCTCCCGGTGGGTACGGCCTACGCCGTGTGGGTCGGTATCGGAGCGTCGGCGGCAGTAATCTGGGCAATGATGGCCGGTACCGAACCCGTGTCGGTTGTGCGCATACTGCTGATCATCGGCATCGTCGCTTGTGTCATCGGTCTCAAAATCACTACGTAAAGATGTCAATAACCGGTGTAAGCGCTCCCACTGCTTAATCGATTCGGAGATATCGCGTGGGGATAGCTGCTTCGCCCTCAGATAGTCGCCACGCCTGGTAGGGAAGTTCATTTCGCGATTCCCGATGGCGATCTCGGGCAGCCTCTAGGGCGTTCGGCCCCCAGTGTTCGCGTTGAATCTCGCCGTCAACTATGAGCGGAACTTGGAGTGGCCGCGCCCCCTGCTTATCGAGTTCAGCGCGTGCCTGATCGGCAGTTCCGCCGACAACGAGGAGCTCTTCCGAGGCGTAACCGTCCTTACCGCGTACGCGTCCGGCAATCTTCCTGCCACCGACAGTCGATTTAGACGAAGACTTTTTCGCCACGTCGATCATGTCGCCCGCATCATTGGCGCGCTCGACGAGCTTATATACGAGAGCAGCAGTAGGAACCCCAGAGCCCGTCACTAGACGTGTTCCCACCCCGTAGGAGTCAACGGGAGCCGCACCGAGAGCCGCAATTGCATATTCGTCAAGATCCGATGTCACCGTTATTTTAGTATGCGCGGATCCAAGCGCATCCAACTGTCCGCGTACCTTGAATGCTTGGGCCACCAGGTCGCCTGAGTCAAGTCGAATGGCGCCGAGTTCTCCACCCGCCTCACGCGCAATTTTGACAGCTTTTTCTACCCCTTCGGTGACGTCGTAGGTGTCGACGAGGAGAGTAGTTTGTGCGCCGAGGGCGTCGATTTGAATGCGGAAAGCTTCTTCTTCACTGTCATGTAAGAGGGTGAAAGAATGAGCTGAAGTCCCGATGGTGTGAATGCCGTAACGGATGCCGGCCTCTAGATCAGAGGTGCCGACGAATCCGCCAATAAAGGCTGCGCGTGCCGCAGAGACAGCAGCGCGCTCATGGGTGCGGCGCGCCCCCATGTCAAGGCAAGGTCGACCGTGAGCGGCGATAGTCATTCGTGAGGCCGCTGAAGCCACCGCACAGTCGTGGTTGAGAATTGACAGTGCTAGCGTCTCGAGCAGGACCGCTTCAGCAAATGTGCCTTCCACCGTCATGATGGGAGATCCCTCAAAGTAACATTCGCCTTCACCGTAACCGTAGAGATTGCCGGAAAAACGAAAATCTTTGAGATAGTCAATGGTGTCATCGCTGACGATTGAGTGCCGGTGTAGCCAATCGAGTTGCTCGGAACCGAATTCGAAGCGCTCGAGTGCTTCGAGTACTCGCCCGGTGCCGGCTACGACTCCGAAGCGACGAGTAGCGGGTAACCTTCGGCCGAAGAGCTCAAACACAGAATGTCTGTTGGCTGTGCCTCCTTTTAATGCGGCATCAACCATAGTGAGCTCATACATGTCTGTGAGAAATGCAGTAGATACTGAAGCAGGCATGATTAGAGCTTATCGCCAAACACTCACCTGCGCGTTATCTTTTGCTTAGGCTAAAAGTATGGCTCCACACTCCTTGACCGCCGAACGCCCCGAAACGCAGACCCGCGAAAGACCTTTGGCGGGCGCCGAATGGACGACGGTAGTGTGGGATGATCCCGTCAATTTAATGACCTACGTCACGCAGGTGTTTCAGCGACATTTCGGTTATTCTCATCAGCGCGCCTACACCTTGATGATGCAGGTACATACGCAGGGACGTGCGAATGTGTCTCGCGGCCAGCGTGAACGAATGGAGGCCGACGTAATGGCGATGCATTCCTACGGCCTCAAGGCGACATTGGAACAGGCGACGGGCAAGTAAATGGTGATTACCCCATGTTGATCAGTGGATTCGAACGGTGTGAGTTTGGATACGTTGCTCAGCTTGATGAAGAACTGTCTGAAGTGTTGCAACGGCTTTTGGGGGAGACCATTACGGTGCTTGACGCTCCTGATGAAGCAACCGTACTCAGCTCTATTGTGGGAGAAGAACAGTACCGGGAAGAACCCGATGATCCGACGTTGCAAACCCTGCTACCACCCATGAGTGATGACCCGTTGGAGGCCGAATCGTTGCGCGCCTTGACGGAAGACTCTTTGCGCACCGAAAAATCCGCGCGATTGCAGATGATTCTCACGGCGCTGCGTGAGCATATGACGGGTGAAAGAAAAGCTGTTCTCGTTGAAGACGGTGAGGAATGGCAATGGCTGAGCGGACTCAATGATTTACGGCTTGTGCTTGCGCAGCGTCTGGGGGTGGGAACTCCGGGATGGGAAGTGTTGGAAGCGCGAGTAGTGAAACTACTCGACACGTCCTCGGAACTGATTGTGACCGTTGATGAAGTCATTGCGATTATCTATCTCGTGGTGTCGTGGTGGCAGGATTCACTCTTGCGAGCAGTTGACCTGAGTGAAGGTGCCAGTAGTCTCTAATATATGGACGCAGCGCCGATTGGTATTTTTGACTCCGGTCTCGGAGGCCTCACTGTGGCGCGTTCAGTGATGGATAAGCTCCCGAATGAACGCATTATTTACATAGGTGACACAGCGAATACGCCTTATGGTCCTAAACCGATTGCCCTGGTACGTGAGCTTGCTCTTAACGTCATGGATGAAATGGCTACCCGCGGTGTCAAAATGATCGTCATTGCATGCAATACGGCATCCGCCGCAGTTTTGCGCGATGCCCGTGAGCGCTATGAGGTTGACGCCGGTATCCCCGTTATCGAAGTAATTCAACCGGCTGCTCGCCGGGCAGTTGCGGCAACCAGTAACCGTCGAATCGGCGTTATTGGGACGGAGGCCACTGTCTTGTCGCGAGCGTATCTCGATGCGTTTGCGGCAGTGCCGGACCTAACTGTTATTCAACAGGCCTGCCCTCGCTTTGTTGATTTTGTTGAGGCGGGTGTGACCACGGGCCAACAGCTTTATGATGTTGCCACGCAATACTTGCGGCCGCTTAAAGAAGCCGACATTGATACCCTCGTCCTGGGATGTACGCACTATCCTCTTTTAACCGGTGTGATTTCACATGTCATGGATGAACAGGTCACGCTTGTATCGTCGGCTGAATCAACCGCTAATGATGTGTACGCAAAGCTCGTTGATGCTGATAGTTTGCGCTCGGATTCTGCCGGCGCCCCCGAACACGAGTTTTATGGCACCGGTCCGGTGGATGAGTTTGGAATGCTGGCGCGCCGGTTTCTCGGCCCAGTCGTGGGCAAAGTCCAGCATGTGGAGGTATGAGACGTGAAGTTAACTGTGGTGGGATGCACCGGCTCAATGTCCGGCCCGTTTTCGCCCGCTTCGAGCTACTTGGTACAGGCCTTGGGGGAAGACCCCCAAACCGGGCAGGAGCGCGTCTTTAACGTCCTCATGGATCTCGGGCCCGGATCTTTTGGTGCCCTGTGGCGCTATATCGACGCTCGCAAGATTGACGCCGTACTGTTTTCTCACTTGCATGCTGACCATATTGCCGACGTCGTTTCTCTTCACGTGCATCGTCGCTGGTTCCCCACTGGACCGCTGGGGCCAATCTTACTTGCCGGACCTGACGGTCTCATGGACCGGGTGCGCGGAGTCGATGGGGTAGGGCCAGAAGAGACGTACGCCGGAGAGTTCACACCCCATATTTTAACCGCTGGTGAACCTATTACAGTTGGTCCCATGACATTCACCCCCTATCCGGCAAATCACACTGTTCCAGCTTTTGGATTTCGCGTTCAAGGCCCATCCGAAGGCAATCCTTTGGAGCAGGTGGAATTAGCGTATACGGGAGATACCGATACTTGTGACTCGATAATCGATATGGCTCGCGGCGTTAAACTCCTGATGTCGGAAGCCGGTTTTACGAAAGCTGATAAGCCGCGTGGCGTACATCTGACCGGCGAACGAGCCGGCGCCATCGCGAAAGAGGCTGGAGTCGAGCTACTTGTTCTCACCCACATTCAACCTTGGACCGACCCGCGAGTGGTTATTGAGGAAGCACGAATGGAGTGGGAGGGCGCCATTTCAACGGCTTATGCGGGAGCGACCTACACGATTTGATTCATCGTGCATAGACGGTCGAGTAGGTCTTTAGCGAAGAGCCTGTGCGATGGCGGGGGCGAGCCCGGTAAAGGCAACCGACCGGTGGGAGATAGCGTTTTTGTCTGCTGCCGAGAGCTCCGCATTCGTTACGTCATAGCCGTCGGGGATAAAAATAGGGTCGTAGCCGAATCCACCGTCTCCACGCGGTTGGCGGATGAGTCGCCCGTACATATGACCGATGTGGACAGATTCGTCACCCGAGGGCGTCACGAGAGCTGCCGCGCAAGTGAAACGCGCACTCCGATACTCATCGGGCACATCCTCTAGCTGGGCCAGTAGTAGCTCTAGATTGGCTGTATCATCACCGTGAGTACCGGCCCACCGCGCAGAAAACACTCCTGGTGATCCTCCCAGAATATCGACGCATAAACCGGAGTCGTCGGCCACGCAGGCCACTCCGGCGACGCCGGTGAGCGCCCGGGCTTTAATCAGTGCGTTGCCACGAAAATCGGGTGCGTCCTCCACGGGTTCGGGGACTTCAAAATCTGCCAGCGTGACAACGTCACTACGCCGCAGGTCAGGCACCAGGGGCTCCAGGATGGCGATCAATTCATCGACTTTATGCTGATTGGCGGTCGCGATGGCCAGTCGTGGACTCATTCGCCCTCCAGCGCACGATGCTGGATTGTCCGCAGTTGGGCGCAACCTGCAGAAGCTAGTTCAAGCAACGCATTCAACTCACTGTGGTCGAATGCGTGTTTTTCCGCCGTTCCTTGAATCTCTATAAATTTTCCTTCGCCGGTCATCACCACGTTCATATCGGTGTCGGCTCGCACATCCTCTTCATAAGGTAAGTCCAGTCGGGCAACGCCGTCGACAATTCCCACTGAAATAGCGGCGACCGAGTCTTGGAGCACGGGTTTGCCCGCACGATTGGCAGCAATGATCTGCTTGCGTTGCCCCCAGGCGATAGCATCTGCGAGAGCCACGTACGCCCCGGTAATGGCGGCGGTGCGAGTGCCACCGTCAGCTTGCAGGACATCGCAGTCGAGAACTATGGTGTTTTCGCCTAAAGCTGAGAAGTCAACTACGGCTCGAAGACTGCGGCCAATGAGGCGAGAAATTTCGTGGGTGCGGCCCCCGATTTTACCTTTCACTGATTCGCGCGGTGACCGCGTCGATGTGGAGCGCGGAAGCATCGCATATTCGGCGGTTACCCAGCCTTCTCCCGAGCCGGTACGCCATCGCGGCACGCCCTCGGTCAACGATGCGACGCACAGCACGCGCGTACCACCGCATTCGATGAGGCACGAACCCTCAGCGTTATCAATCCAGTGTCGGGAGATAGTAATGGGGCGCAGTTCATCGGATGCGCGCCCGTCCATTCGTGTAATAGCCATAGCTCAACCGTACAGTCTGTCGTAGCGTAAAGGTATGAGCTTGCAACTACCCTTGTCCTCGGGCCATTGGAATCCCTGCACTTATGCCCGTCCGTATGTTGATTCTTCCGGGCTGGTGGCGGGTACCACATCGGCTGAGGAGTTCTTGACGACAATTATTCGCCACTGTCCGGAGGTTTCCCCCAGTAATGTCAGGGTGATTATGACAGGTACGCGGCACCGCTTCGTACCATCTGAAACCGGTGCTCGCCACCCACTGGCAAATGTTGAGCCACACACTGTTAAACGCGTGTTTTTCCTCGGTGTCGATAACCGTAGTGCCCTCATCGGTGTTCAAGTGCACGAATCGGATACTGAAGGCTACGCAGATTTGCGACGAGTAACTGATCGCATGGATCCGACTGATATGCAACTGATCGCCACTTGCGCCGGCCTGGGGGCCTGGCACGATAACGCCGGGTACTGCGCTCGCTGCGGCGGTGGATCAGCACCCAGTAGCGGCGGGTGGGAGCGTATATGCGAGCGGTGCGGTCGCATCGAATACCCCCGCACCGACCCATCGATTATCGTCGCGATTTTCGATCACGCAGACCGGTTGCTCGTTGCGCATAACAAAATGTGGAGGGCAGGTTACGCTTCGCTGGTAGCGGGTTTCATGGAGATGGGGGAGGCTCCCGAGCAAACTGTGGTGCGGGAAACTCGAGAAGAAGTTGGCTTGCAGGTAGATCGTGTCGAATACGTAGCCTCACAGGCGTGGCCATTTCCGCGCTCACTCATGCTCGGCTTTCGGGCGCGAGTGCGCGATGGCGCGCCGTGCGAGCCAATACCTGATGGACAAGAGATTGAATGGGCTCGATTTTTCTCTCGCGAAGAGTACGGTCATGCGCTTTCGGTTGGCGAGATCGAAGCGCCCGGCCCGATTTCGATTGCGCGTGCGATGATCACCGAGTGGTATGGGCGCCCTCTTCCAACCCGGAGTTGAGTTGTCCACAGGAAACCGTCAGATGTCGGATCGATGCTTAACAATAGCTACAGTGGACGATGAATGTGGAAGGAGGGCGTAGTGAACCGAACCGTTGACCCGCAAGAGTTACTTGCGGCTCTTGATCCGGAGCAACGCGAAGTAGCTTTGCAGGTGAGCGGCCCACTTGCCGTCCTGGCCGGTGCCGGGACCGGGAAAACCCGCGCCATAACCTATCGGTTGGCATACGGGGCCGCCACCGGAGCCATCGATCCATCAACGGTTCTGGCCGTCACGTTTACATCGCGTGCGGCTACGCAGATGCGCGCTCGACTGCGAACTTTGGGTGTGACGAAAGCTACCGCACTGACCTTCCATGCTGCTGCATTAGCGCAATTGAAGTATTTTTGGCCCTACGTGGTTGGCGGATATGTTCCGCCGATTTTTGAACATAAAGGTCCCTTGATAGTGGCCGCCTGTACACGTCTGGGACTGGACGTTGACCCGGCGGCGGTTCGAGATATTGCGGCCGAAATTGAATGGGCGAAAGTATCGATGTTTGATGCCGAAAACTATTCGCGTGCCGTGGCCGCCGCTGTGCGACAGCCACCAGCGGATCTTGACACCGCGACCATGGCAAATCTGTTGACGGTATATGAGGATGTCAAAGATGAGCGCGGAGTCATAGATTTTGAGGATGTGCTACTGCTCATGGTGGGGATGTTGCACGAGCGTGAAGATGTCGCTCGTACAGTGCGTTCTCGCTATCGGAACTTTGTTGTCGACGAATTCCAAGATGTGTCGGCGTTGCAATTCGAGTTACTTAAACTGTGGTTGGGGGACCGTCATGATATCTGCGTCGTGGGAGACGTGGCGCAGACGATTTATTCGTTTGCGGGAGCCGATCCGCACTACCTGGTGAATTTTGCGCATTACCATCCGGGAGCTCGTACAATCCAGTTGAACCGTGATTACCGGTCAACGCCACAAATCGTCTCGCTTGCCAACCGAATCCTCGCGACACCGACACAATCGCTGGGACAGCCACGTTCAGCTGACGGAGTTGTCTATCTCAAATCGCAACGTGAATCAGGGCCGGTAGTGCAGTTTACAACCTACGCTGACGATTACGCCGAGGCTGTCGCTATAGCCCGAAAGATTGAACAGTTGCAAGCCGGCGGGGTGGCATTACAAGATATGGCGATTCTCTACCGAACGAACTCGCAGTCCGAGGTTTTCGAACAGGTACTCACGGACAGGAATATTGGGTTTATCCTACGTGGTGACACCCAGTTCTTTGAGCGTGATGAGATTCGCCGCGCCGTGGTTATTTTAGGGCAGGTGGCCCGCACTTCCGGAGCTGACCATCCGGTCAGCGCAGAAGCGCTGGTAGATGCGGTCAAAACCGTGGTATCAGAGTTGGGATGGAGCCCCACCCCGCCCCAATCGGTGGGAGCTGTGCGCGAACGCTGGGATAATCTCGACGCCCTCGTTAATCTGGCTTATGAACGGCAAACACTAACTCTTACAGAGTTTGTTGACGAACTGCGCGAGCGCGCCGAAACTCAGCTGGCACCGGCAGTAGACGGCGTTACGCTGTCCTCGCTGCACGCCGCCAAAGGTCTGGAGTGGGAGGCGGTGTTCCTGGTTGGACTTTCGGATGGCTTGATCCCAATTTCACTGGCGCAAGATCGAGCTTCTATGGAGGAGGAAAAACGGCTGTTATACGTGGGGGTTACGCGAGCCAAAACCCACCTGCATCTGTCCTATGCCAAATTCCGCGGGGCGGGACGATCCCGTGCGCGGGCTGTTTCTCGATTTTTAGCACCGGTGTGGCCAGACCAAGAGGTGAAGGCAAAGCCGCAGCCGAGCCCCCAAACGGTGGAGGAATCACCGGATCACGATACGATTGAGCTTTTCCACCGCCTAAGCGAGTGGAGGAGCCAAACCGCCACCGAATTATCGTACTCGGATTATCAGGTGATGACCGACCGGGTTCTACACGCCATAGCAGATGTCAAACCACGTACACTTATCCAGCTAGGAACCGTCCCGGGAGTGGGAGAGACTAAGCTTGAAAGGTACGGCGCCCAGGTTTTAGCTGTGATCCGTCAAGCCACTGGTCGGGCGTGAAACCGCACTCGCAATCCGGGTGGGGTGGAAATCGGTACAGTTCGGATATAAGACTTTCATCAATCGCATGAACTAGCCCGACCGGAGGGGGATTTCCGTTTCTAATTCCCGTGAGAACGGTTACCACAGTATGGGCAGTGACCTGCATAAGCGAATAGCTGATGGAAGGAAATGGCTGCTCACTCAACTGCGTTGATATGTGGTTCCACTGGTCGTCGCCATCGCCGTAATAGCTATCGATGCACTGGAAACAAGGGCTAGCATCCGGTTGGAGGTAGGGGCCGATTTCCGTGTATCCCTCTCCCATAATCACGGTGAGAAACGGCGTGTGACTCATCACCAAATCCATGATCAATGGGGTGGAGGGGGCTCGAGCAAAGACGACTATCGCTAGGTCGGGGTTTTCGCAAGAGCTGAAAACAACGTCAAGATCCGAGGCTATGAACTGACGAGGCTGCGAACCTAAATCTTCACCGAGGTAGGTAATATCGACAGCGCAGCGAGCCAGTGCAGGATGACGCAGAAGTGTCAGAAGAAAAGGGCGAAGTAAGTGGAATTGCCGCGGGTCGGCTACGCGAGCGATGGTGATGCGCAATGTGGCGGGGGCGGAAGTTTCCGGCTCATTGTCGAGGAGAAGATTTGCGGCCGCCAGTTCATGTTCCAGCGCCTGTAGGCGGGCGGGGGCAATACCGAGTCGACGGCCGCGACTGCGCGCTTGTGAACTGGGCAGTGTCTTGCGTAGCTGGACCAACAGTGTGCGTTCTTTTTCAGTTATACCCGTCAGCATATGAGCGTGAGGGCCATAGCCGACTTGGATGGCATCGGATCTGTCAAAAACAGCGAGCCCTGTACGCAGTTGCATCGTTCCTCCCGCGGCGTCGAGTACCTCTAGCGTGCCAGGAAGAAGCGGAAGAGGGCCACAGCTACACCTCTACCTGTGGATAACTACCGGTCCGTCATCAGTCCACATCGGATTGTGCATCGCCTTCGGAATCCTGACCGGGGTGTAAACCTTCCGCCCAGCCGAGAGTTCCGTCGAGCATTTGATCCAAAGCCGCATCGATATCGGCCTCCTCCTGGGCTCGCTGGTCTCGGTTATTAAGAAAATCATCGGGGGAAGCGAGTTCATCGGAGGTGGGGGCAAGATCTGGATGACTCCACAACGCATCGCGTTCGGCAACTCCGCGTTCTGCTCCCACCACCTGCCATAGTCGTGCCGCATTGCGGGCTTGGCGAGGACGCAACTGAAGTCCAATGAGAGTAGCTAGCATCTGTTCGGCCGGGCCGCCGTTGATACGACGTCGACGCATGATTTCCCGCATCTGCTCTAGATGGGGAAGATAAGCGCGTCCCGCATTGTGGGTTACCGTATCCACCCACCCTTCTACGAGGGCCAGCAGAGTTTCTAACCGATTGAGAGCTTTTTCTTGACTGGGGGTGGGATCGGAGCCAAAAATTTGTCCCGATAATGCGTTCTGCAGAGCATCGGTATCCATCGGGTCGATACCGGCGGCAGCATCACGCATAGCATCGGTATTAATACGTATTTCAGCGCTGTAGCTTTGGATGGCTCCCAGCATCTCTGGTCGAAGCCACGGAACCGCATGAAACAGGCGGGCGTGCGCTGTTTCACGAAGCGCAAGAAATTGATTGACTTCTTCGGCTGGAATATCGAAACCGTCAGCGAAACTATCAATATTGGGCGCGACCAGTGCAGTCATGGAGTCTTTTCCTAGAGGTAAACCAACGTCGGTGGACCCGTAAGCTTCGAGTGCGAGTGCTCCCAGTGCTTGGCCGATTTGTGATCCAAAAACGACTGCCGACATCTTCTCCATCATCGGTTGGGCCTGCCCCAATAGCTGTTCCAAACCAGGTGGCAGATCACCTATTCCGGCATTCGACATATCGTTCATTTGTTCAGTCAGAGTCTCCGACAGGGCGCGAGCAGCGTTGATGGCTACCGGCTCTACCATCAGTTTCCACACATCGAGAGTTTCATCTAACCAGTCGGTACGCCGCCAGGCATGCCGATTGCCTGGACTGGGGTCAAGTTCCGTTGCCGCATCGAGCCACAAGTCTGCCACCTGCAGGGCTTGACGAATGCGTTGCCCTTCGCTGGAACTTATCTTCGGATCCGCTTCCCCCCAGGCTTTTTGATGGGCAATGTCATGCGCAATACGCCAGTTAATTGGCCCTTCATTAGAATCCATGAGATATCGCATCTGCCTCATCATGGACTGCATTGCAACCGGATTTGAAGGAAGCGACTGCCCCACCATGGTAGTCGGATCGATACCCTGAGCCCGCATGGCTCGAATCATTTCTTCGGCGGCCTCAGCCCCCAATAAGTTCCGTAGTAGCTCTTCCCAACCGGAGGATTCATTTTCGCTCATATCCCTAAGTTACCGCGTTATGTCCGCTGATGCGTGAACAGGCACATGAGACTCGCTTTTGGCGAGCTGGAAAAACTGGTTCTGTTTCATCACAATAGGGGAGTGCACACATTAGATGATTCCGTTACGCAACCGGCGAGTCAGCATTCCCCCATTAATTTGCAGGCAGATACCTCACAACGTAAAACGTGGCGTCCGCTGATAGCTGTTGTCGTGACGATTGTCATTGTTCTCATCGTCCTCCTGGCGATTCCTATGCCCTATGTCATTGAGAAACCGGGGCCAACCTACGACGTTCTCGCTTCGCAAGCAGGAACGCCGATGATCGAGATTGACTCCTCCGATAATACGGAGTCCTCTGCTGGAGAACTGCGAATGGTGACGGTTACCAGCTATGGCGGCCCGGGGTCGCACGTATCCCTCGCGCAACTAATTGCCGCCTGGTTCGCGGCAGATTCGACGATTATTAAAGAGAGCGATATTTACCCCCAGGACGTTACCCGTGAACAGTTGGAAGAATGGTCGATGCAGCAGATGACGGCCTCGCAGTCAACCGCCGCTGCCGCCGCCTTGGAAGAACTCGATTACGATGTCCCCGCAACCATCACCTTGCACGGTGCAGTGGCCGGTTCCAATGCGGAAGGGCTGGTTGAAGATGGCGACATTCTGCGCGCCATAATTACGCCGGATGGAGTCCGTCACGAAGCCAATCGAGCCTCGCTTCCGTTTTCCTTGGCGCGCGAACTCGACCCGGGGACTGAAGTCACTATGATCCTGTCGCGCAATAATGCCGAAGAGGCCATCACCTTTGAGACTTATCAGCCGGAAGATCCACCTATAGATTTCGTCGGATCAAAGTTCGGCATTTATTTGACGGCAGATGTCACGCTACCGTTTCCGGTGACAATCCATCTGGAAGACGTTGGCGGACCGTCGGCGGGAACAATTTTCGCCCTCGGCATTATCGACCATCTGACCGGAGGGAAAACGACCGGCGGGGCCATTGTCGCAGGCACCGGGGCCATTGGGTATGACGGAGAAGTTCAACCCATTGGTGGCATAAAACAGAAAATGTACGGCGCCCAACGTGATGGAGCGCAGTGGTTCTTGGCGCCGCGTTCCAATTGTGATGAGGTAGTTGGAAATATTCCGTCGGGACTCCAGGTCTGGCCGGTATCGACACTGGAGGAGGCTCGGGATGCGTTAGCATCGATCCGGTCCGGGGGCACAGTTAACCACCCGACCTGCCAGGACGCCCTCGACGCTCAATAGCGACGTTTGCCTTTGCGCGGGCGGAAGTTAGCTACCGCAACCGTTTGACCCGCAATTGCAGTTTCCGCAACCGGTGGACGCGATGCGTTCATCTGCCGGCGCGAAAGTCATCAGGAGCGCATCGGTCAGACCCGGTACCAGATTTGACCCCTGGGCAACTTGTTCTTCGCTGTCGTGGGAGCGGGTACGTACGGCGCACCAGCTTTCGCCGGTGCGCATAACGGCCGCAACGATGCGGACATCGTCTCGTTCGGGGTGTGAAGCAAAGTATTCCATTGCGTCAACGGGGTCTTCCGGTGCGCTTTCCTGCACGTGTGGAGGCACCATTACCCGCTCGGTGCACACCGCCGCCCCCGTGACTGATTGGGGCCACCCCAGTTGGGCAAGAGTCTCTTCTAAATCGGTTCCCGGTAAATCTTCCTGGATAATCGCTGTCAGAGCGGCATCAGAACCATTCCATTGAGCGCGCAGGTGTTCGCGCATATCGGTCGGTAAGTCATCGAGTTCCAGCAAGTCGCGTGTGGGGACGAGGGCGTATACCGTCGAAGCGCGATCCCAGCCCAGGCTTGAAGCGGACTTTTCAATGTCGATAACTGAGTGTGCGAGCGCGATTTCAGTGTCAGAAGGAACAGAAGATTGTGCATGCATATCCGTATTGTCTCTCAGGTGGCTTATTGCATTCCACTCGATAGACTAAGGTCATCGACATGTTGACGAAAACGCGAAAGGCGTAATGTGACCAGTTTCCCGTTCCCCGGATTCCCTGAACCGCCACGCAAGGGCCCGAAACGTCCTGCGCGCAAATCAAAAGGAATAACTCCACTTCGAATAACGATTTTCGCAATCGCTGCGCTAGCCATTGTGATTTACTTGGCCTCTGATCTGTGGACAGAAGTACTGTGGTACAACCAGCTTGAATCGCAACGCGTGCTGTGGACTAAGTGGGGCTCTATTGCCGCCATCGTCATCATTGCCACTGTCGCTAATGCCACCATCGTGGGGCTTAACATGAACTGGGCGTATAAGAAACGCCCGCAGGGTCGAGGGCATAGCTTGGGAGCCAATGTCCGCGAATATCAGCAGGCTCTGGAACCGCTGCGTCGCCTCATCTTTTGGGGCGTTCCGTTGGGGCTCGGTCTTTTTACCGGTCTCGGGCTGGCGGTCGATTGGCGCAGGATTCTGCTGTGGATCAATCGCACTAAGTTCGGTACCGTCGACCCACATTTCGGATTCGACGTCGGTTTTTACGTATTTACGCTACCGATCTTGCAGATGATTATTTCACTGCTGACCACAGTATTCGTATTCAGCCTCATCGCATCGATTGTGGTGCATTACCTTTACGGCGGTATCAGCCTAGCGCCGCGTTTACGGGTAACGTCACGTGCTCGCCGCCAAATCGGTATCTTGGCTACGATTTTGTCAGCGGTGGTAGCGCTACGCTATTTCCTCACGCGTTATATTCTGCTGACCGAAAGTGGAGGGCGCATCGATGGCGCCATGTACACGCAGGTCCATGCCAGCATCCCCGCTCAGTCGATTCTGGCGGCGGTGTCCGTAATTGTGGCTGTCCTATTCCTTATCGCGGCTTTCAAGGGTACGTGGCACTTGCCAGCCGCCGGAGTGGCGGTCACGGTTGTTTCCGCTTTGGTCTTCGGTATTGCCTACCCCGCCCTCATTCAGCAGTTCAAGGTTCGTCCCAATGAGCTGGCTATGGAGGCGCCGTATATTCAGCGCAATATTGATGCCACCCTTGCGGCTTACGGGTTGGAGGACGTGGAGAGCCAAACGTATACCGCGCGGACACAGACTGCCCCGGGGCAGCTGCGCGATGACGCGGCTTCAACCCAACAGATTCGCCTCATCGACCCTGATGTTATTGCACCGACGGTCAAACAGTTAAAGCAGTCTCGTGCCTACTACACGTTTGACAACCAACTCAATGTCGACCGCTATGAGATCGATGGTGTTAAGCGTGACACCGTCATTGGTGTGCGCGAACTAAACCTCGAGGGGCTTGACGAAAACGAACAAAACTGGGTCAATCGCCACACCATTTTCACCCACGGATATGGCATCGTTGCGGCCTACGGTAACCGTGTTGATTCTAAGGGTGAGCCGGCCTGGTGGGAACAGGGAATCCCTTCTAGCGGCGACATGGGGGACTATGAGCAGCGCGTGTACTTTTCGCCTGAATCCCCAGAATATTCCATTGTGGGCGCTCCGGAAGGGACGCCACCGATGGAGCTTGATTACCCCGATGAAGAATCCGATGGCCAGGTACCGACTACCTTTGAAGGAAATGGTGGCCCGTCAATCGGTACGCTATTCAATAAGTTACTCTTTGCCATCAAGTTCCAGTCGACAAATATTTTCTTCGCATCGCAGATCAACCCTGAATCACAGATTCTGTATGACCGCGACCCGGCATTACGAGTAGCCAAAATCGCCCCTTATTTGACGCTTGATCGCAGGCCGTATCCGGCGGTGGTCGACATGGATGGGGATCCGTCTACTCCTAAGCGCCTCGTGTGGATTGTTGATGGATACACGACGTCGAACCACTATCCGTACTCGCAGCACCTCAACGTAGCGGAAGCAACCATCGACGCATCAAGCGCCAATACACAGCAGTTCGCTGCCACCGAGGACATCAATTACATGCGTAATTCGGTGAAGGCAGTGGTGGATGCCTATGACGGGTCAATTAACCTGTATCAGTGGGATGAGGAAGATCCGATTCTGCAGTCATGGATGAAGGCTTTCCCCGAACAGGTTAAACCTCTATCCGAAATTTCTGGCGATCTAATGGCACATATGCGCTACCCGCAGGACCTATTCAAGGTACAGCGTTCCTTGCTGGCTGCCTATCACGTGACGAAGGCCGAGAACTTCTACACCGGTGGCGACCGTTGGAGACTGTCGGAAAACCCGACCTCCAACATTGATGCGACGACGCAAAAGGGGCCGGATCAACCCCCGTATTATCTGACCATGCAGATGCCGGGGCAGGAGACCGCGGAATTCTCCCTCACGTCGGTGTTTGTGCCCGGTGGTCGCGATGATCGAGAGCCAATGGCGGGATTCCTTGCCGTGGACTCTGAAACCGGGTCGGAGCCCGGTAAGATTCGCGAAGGATACGGGCAGTTGCGACTGCTGGCACTTCCGTCATCGACTACGGTTCCTGGACCGGGTCAGGTTCAGAATAACTTCGACGCGAACTCCAGCATTGCCCGCGAACTCAACTTGATGGACCAAGAAGGTTCCGAAGTGATTCGTGGTAATCTCCTCACGCTTCCGGTGGGCGGGGGGTTGCTCTACGTGCAACCGGTCTATCTCCAAGGTACGGGGTCAACGAAATATCCGGTATTGCGGAAGGTCTTGACAGCCTTTGGTGACTCGGTAGGTTTCTCCGACACGCTGGAGGGCGCTCTTGACCAAACCTTTAAGGGAGATTCGGCCGCTGAACTCGCCGAAGGGGCTGGAACCTCAGATTCGTCTGATGATGGTAAACCCGAAGAAGAAACTACGCTGGAACAGCAGTTAACAGCTGCGTTGCAGCGTGCTCGAGATGCCATGGTTGGTGCAGACGAAGCCCTTAAGGAAGGCGACTGGACCGTCTACGGGCAACAGCAAGAGAGCCTCCAAAAGGCATTGGAGGACGCATTCCGTTTGCAAAACCAGATCGATGCGGAGTCCCCGGATATCGAGCCGGAGCTTACCGCTGAAGAAGGGGCCGCCGGCGGCGACGGTGGTGAGGCAGACGAATAACTCAATTTCTCGATAGCTTAACGGCCAGGGTTCTTCCCTGGCCGTTAAGCTATCGAATGTGAATCAGATGTAATCGCTTTGTATCCCAAAGTGTCGTTAAACGGGTGCTTCCCGCCGTGGGTGAAGATCTTTTACAGAGCGTGTCCGGCAGTCATTTCTGCACGCAATCCGTCGATGACACGCGTAAAGCCGCCCTGTGCAAAATGCATGCGCTGACGTTCGTATCCGGGAGTTTTGTCAATGAGTTCCCATGCGTCGGCAAGTTCTGCTTGGCAGCCTACTCGCTGGCCGGCCTCTTCAATGGTTGTCAGTAGGGTACGTAAGCGTTCGCGCACGGGGATAAGCTCAACTCCGTCTGCATGAGGAATCGCAACCGTCGTATCGAGACCATAGCGGGAGGAATTGAAAGAATTGCGACGCACGATCCAGTCGTTGTGTCGCGGGAGTTCGTGGCCGCGCTCAAGCTCTTCGTTATAGTGGTCAACGAGGGCGTGCGCGATGGCTGACAGTGCCGCCACATCGCGAATATTTGAGGCTGTGTCGAAGATGCGGACTTCAAGTGTGCCCAAATGCGGTGCTGGGCGCATATCCCAAAAAAGGTTGTGCGCGGATTTGATGAAACCCGATTGGGTTAACTGCTCGACGCACAGTGAGTACTCATCCCAATCGTCAAACTGCGGTGGCAAACCGGCGCTAGGCAACTGGTGGAAGATTGTCGGGCGAAAAGCCGCGTACCCCGTATCCTCCTTGCGCCAAAACGGTGAGTTGGCGGCCAGTGCCTGGAGTTCACCAAGGTGGGAGAGAACCGCGTTTGAAATGGGATGAACTTTATCCACGTCGTCGATGCCGACATGAATATGCAAGCCGCAAGTGAGGATGCGCCGTGCCCAGTATTGCGCAGTATTGATGAGATTGTCATAGTGTTCGGTGGGAGTTGCGGTTTGGGCGTGCGGGTCCCCGGTGGGATGGGTTGCTGATGCAATGAGCGAAGCATTGAGATCATCAAGAGGGCGTTGAAGTTCATCAAGCACCGACTGCAGGTCGTTGACACAATCGCTGATCGAGGTGCGAGCCTGGGAGGTGATTTCCAGCGTTGACTGGATAATCTCGTGATTAACTTGAGGATGCGGTTCCCCGTTGCGTGTGAGAGCCTCTTCGATCGTGCCGACTTCTTGGCGTAACTCGCCGGTATCTTGATCGATCACCTGCATTTCCCATTCGATTCCAACCGTGGAGCGCGGTGATTGTGAGAAATTCAGTCGAGTCATATCTCTTCCTAGCTAGGTCAATGCCGTATCCATGGTAGGACCGTTTGCTGAAAAAAGCCTTTCCAGAATCGAATGCGTGGGCATTGACACAATCTGAAGAGAATCTTTGTCGCCCTCCCAATACTTCGATTGTGTTTATCCGCGTAGGCTGTCAATAGAGGAATGGTCGAGGTCGAGGAGAAATCAGTGGATATTTCAGTGCAGCGAGTCGACATCACACAGCTCGATGTTGATGCAATAGTAAATGCGGCAAACTCAAGCCTTCTGGGCGGAGGGGGAGTTGACGGCGCTATTCACGCCGCCGCGGGACCGCGCTTGCTAGAAGCATGCCGTGATCTTCGTCGGCGAGAGCTACCTGATGGATTACCGGTTGGCCAGGCGGTGGTCACACCGGGATTCGATTTGCCTGCTCGCTGGGTAATACACACCGTCGGTCCCAATCGTCACGCGGGGCAAACGGATCCTAATCTTTTGGCTCTCGCGTTTCGTAGCAGTTTGGATGAAGCGGCACGTCTCAATATTCGGTCGATTGCTTTCCCTGCAATTTCAGCTGGAGTGTATGGATGGGAAGCGGCAGAAGTTGCTGAAATTGCCGTAGGAACAGTGAAAACATGGGCGATGGAATCGGCGGAGCAGTGCGCAAGTCTCGAACGTGTAGTATTCGCTGTGATTAATGACAATATCTACCGATCCTTCAAGACTGTTATAAAATTATCCTTGTAAGTTACCGATTGCGATCTGCGAACTCTTTGGTTATTGCATGGTTGCACGATCTGAAATAATCCCACCCACACAAGGAGATCACAATGTCGAATACTCCCAATCCATCTGAGCCAGAAAACACCACCGACGATCAGATACCGGCACCGGAACAAATGGTTGCTCCCGAGCAGCCAGCAGGAGATTCCGCAGCACCGGCTTCCGATCCGCAATATCAGCAACCCGCGAACGACTATCAGATACCTGCCGGGGGGCCTCAGTACCCCGCGGGGGCTCCGCAGTATGCTGGGGGATCCCCAATCCCGGTTGGCTACAGTGAGAAGTCGAAAGCGGTTGCAGGTGTTTTAGGGATTCTCCTGGGAGGTCTGGGAATTCATAATTTTTACTTGGGGCGCACAAAGATCGGTGCCATCCAGTTAGCTATCACCCTATTATCCCTCGGATTCCTTGCTGGAATTAGCGGAATTTGGGGTTTTGTCGAGGGCATTCTCTACATGACGAGCAATGAGCCTCGCTGGTCGACCGACGGAAATGGCTTGCCGCTCAAATAGGGAAGCACATCGTATCTTGCGCGCATTAGTGGGGGCAACGATTATCGCTGCCCCCCTTTCGCACTGCTCCTGCGTTCTGCCCTGGAACTTTTCTTGCTCCACCTGCAGCTGAGTGCTCAGAGTCCATGCTTTGCTTGAATTGCAGTGGTGCTCGGGATCCTCTTGTAATGTATAAACAAACCACTCTTTAGGAGCAACATGTCTTACGATCCCATGCAACAGTCGAACAATGAAGGCAATGACGCTTCCTGGCAACCTCCGGTAACGTCGTCATCGGGAGAGTCCGCGGTTCCCCCGAATCCTATTGAGCCTCGCTATGAGTCAGACTACTACTCTGGTGGTCAGTATCCGCCTCCGGCTCAACCAGGTGCAGTCGTCACACACCAACAGCAACCGTATGATTATGGACCACAACCGGGCAACTACCCCTCCGGCACCCCGGGGACGCCCTCCTATGCCCCGCAAGTAGCACCGGTACCCTATGGCCAATATCCGCCCTATTATCCGTTTCCGCAAAAATCCCGCGCTGTGGTAGCAGTATTGGCATTTTTCTTCGGTGTATTCGGAATCCATAACTTCTACGTAGGTCGATCTGGGATCGGAATCGCACAGCTTTTAATCACTCTTTTGAGTCTTTTCCTTCTCAGCTGGGTATCCGGTATTTGGGCTTTTGTCGAGATGATTCTGTACTTGGTGAGCACGAACCCGCGGTGGTCAACCGATGGCAGAGGGATTCCATTGAGCTAATAGCATGAGCGATATGACGAATGCGGGGAGCAGTAGATGAAAATCGACGGTTGGACACGACCGTTGGTGTGTGCCCCAATGGCTTATGTGGGGACCGCACAGCTTGCCCGAGCAGTGTCGCAAACCGGCGCGCTCGGAATGATGGGATTCGGTAGCGCGCACAGTCCCGAGTTTATTCACTCTGAATTTCAACAGATTCCGGAGAGCCTATCGGTCGGTGCGGCATTCATGGCGTGGGCACTCGAAAAAGACGATACTGCCTACGATGCAGCCCTCGAACACTCGCCGGCGGTCGTGTGTCTCTCCTTTGGCAATATCAAACCGTGGGTGAAACGGGCTCGCGATACCGGAGCAGTTATCATGACTCAGGTCGGGAACGTCGCTGACATTGAAGCCGCAATCGAAGCGGGCGTTGATGCGATTGTAGCGCGCGGGATGGAAGCAGGCGGACATGGGCGCAACGATGTTGCGACGCTACCGTTGCTGGCTGAAGTGCGCAGGCGCACAGACCTTCCTGTGCTTGCTGGAGGAGGTATTGGGACGGCGGCGGGAGTGCGTGCAGTTTTAGAGGCTGGTGCAGTTGCGGCCTGGGTTGGTACCCGATTTATCACGGCAGAGGAATCTGGAACATCGGAGGTGAATCGCAAGCATCTCGAGCAAGCCTGTGCGGATGATACTGTCTACACTTCCGTTTACGATCGAGCGAAGAAGCTGGCGTGGCCTGCCGAGTTTGGAGGGCGTGCTTTGCGCACCCCATTCGTTGACGAGTGGCAGGGGCGGCTCGATGAGCTGGAAGCGCTACCAGAAGCGCTTGACGTCACCCCGATATACGCGGGCCAGAGCGTTGGCTTTTGCGGCCAGCCCGAGCCGGCTGCCGCAATTGTCGACGAATTGCTCGGCTAGTTTTTCAGTGGCTCGGCATCGCCTCCACATTTCGCTGACAGTTATTTCTCGCCATTGGCAAACGCTCGTAATTTATTGACGATCGATAATATCGTTTATCGATAAGACAGTGGCGAATAGTGCCATGGCGATTATTCCGATTTTCGGGCGAGTAATATTCTTTGGTGGTCTCGCTACAGTGATTACTCGCTTCGTTGTGGAATCTGTAAGTTTCATCTTTTTGAGTCCATTCGCTCACGCCCTCCTCACTGACAACGGGAAAATTACCGGTTGGAATGGCGAATGGTGGTCCTATGGTGATGGAACTGTGTGGATCGTACCCGGCATTATTAGCATGATGCTTCCGGCACTCATTCAGAAGGGCGTTGAACTCCAGCGCGAGGTTGATTACCTTGTGTGCTTTCAATCCGCGCGATGACCACGACATTGTAGTCACACTCGACGACGTTCTTGCTGAGCGGGGGTGGACACCGACACAGTTGTCATTGGCAACGGGTATTACGCTGACAAACTTGTTGAATCTTAAGAATGGTAAGGCCCGAGCCGTACGGTTCACTTCTCTCACCGCGATCTGTCGTGCGCCTAACTGCCAACCGGAGGATATCCTCACCCGTCGGTAGTAAGCCGTTCCCAGGCGAGTAACGCGAGAATACTCGCGCAGTCGGGAACAACGGTATCAGCGAACTCAGCTTTCGATGAGTGGTTGAACGGAGCCTGGCGGTGATCTACGTCTGGAGCAACTGCCGAAACAGATATAAAGCACCCGGGAATCTGGTTCAGTATCTTTGAGAAATCTTCGGCAGCGGCCATTGGCTCCGCCTGGAGTCCCCAGCGACCTGGGAATGTCTGTTGCACCGCGGACTTCACAAAGGAATATTCAGCATCCGCGTTAACTGTCACCGGGTAGAGTTCAACGTGTTCGACTTCAGCGCGCATGTCATGTGAACGGGCAGTGCTCCGCGCGAGTTCGCTCACCCGAGTTACTAGGCGTTTGCGCGTATCGGGATTGAACGCGCGCAGGGTATAGTCGAGCGACGCAGTATCCGGCGTAATATTCGGTGCGGTTCCGGCGTGGATCTGCCCGCAGGTGGCCACCACCGGGTCGAAGATGCTGAACTCGCGGGCGATCATCACCTGTGTATCGAGAATGATCTGTGCCGCCACGGGAATGGGGTCGAGATTCTCATGCGGAGCGGAACCGTGCCCTCCACGTCCTCTGACCGTGATTTTCAGAGTATCCGACGAGGCCATGATGGGGCCGGGTTTCGTGCCGATAAACCCACTGGGGAAACGTGATGCCCACACGTGTAATGCGTATGCGTGGTCGGGGAGTCGCCCGGCGGCCTCCAACATGTTCTCATTAATCATGTACTGAGCTCCGTCATGTCCTTCCTCACCGGATTGGAACATGAAGATTACATCACCGGCGAGCTGGTCACGCACGTGAGTTAGAGCGCGCATGGCGCCGACTAGACCGGCCATGTGGAGATCATGTCCGCAGGCATGCATATTACCGTTGGTTGATGCCCACGGATACGAAGTGTTTTCGACTATCGGGAGGGCGTCCATATCGGCACGTAGAAGGACGAGCGGGCGGGCATCGTTTGTCGGGCGTTCGCCTCGGAGCACGGCGGTAAACCCGGTCGCGCTTCGGCATTGCAAAAAAGGAAGTCCGAGTGCTTCGATTTCCTGACGTATGCGAGCGGCGGTTAGCGGCAGATTAAGACCGGGCTCTGGAATTTGATGCAGTTCGCGGCGCAACTCAATGAGCTGCGCCGCGATTGCGTTAACATATGTGCGGATCGGGTGAGTCATGAGTTCTCCTGAGGTGTTTACTCATTCGACGTTACTCGAATCCTCACCCTTTAGGAGCAGATTCACTACTCCCGATCTTTCGGCCTCTTTCGATAACGCCGCTTAGCTCCCCGCAACACCGACACGATTTCGGGGGCTACCGGAATAGGAGAGCGTGGTCTGCGCTGCTGTACAACCTCGTCTGCAGCAATCGAAAGATCATCGACAACGTGCGCGGAGACGTCGTGCACAAGCTCGTCGCGCAGGATCCTTGCTTTAGCGCGTTCCCTACGTTGGTGTTCGGCATTCGCTTTACGCCACAGTCCGGCACTCATGCCGATCATGATGAATGAAAACGGGAAAGCCGCCAGGATAGCCAATGATTGGAGGGCAGCCATACCAGTATCAGCAGAGGCGGTTCCAATCATGACTGCGGTAACTGCACCGGTCATAATGGCCCACGTCAAACGGACGTAAAGGCGGGGGTTGGGGTTACCAGCTGTCGACAGCATGGACATGACGTAGGATCCGGAGTCTGAGGAAGTCACGAAGAAGATAATGACGACGATCATGGCTGCTCCGGAGAGAATTGAGGTGAAGGGGAGTGCCTCAAATGATTGGAATAGCACGGTGTTGACGTCCACCAATCCGTCTTCACCAATCAGACCGCCATCACCGAACATCTCTTGGTAGAGACCATTACCGCCCATAATGGCGAACCACATGAAGGTGACGAGCGTGGGGACAGCCAGAACGCCGAGAATAAACTCGCGAATTGTGCGACCGCGGGAAATGCGGGCGATGAAGATGCCGACGAATGGTGACCAGGACATCCACCAACCCCAATAGTAAGTGGTCCAGGAGGTCAGCCAGGTGGTCCCGGCGATGCCTTCAAATGGGAGAGTTTGGAAGGCTAATTTGAAGAAATCGTTGAAGTAGTAGCCAATGTCTTGAACGAATTCGCTCAGGATGAAGGTGGTTGGCCCCAGCGCGGCGATAGCAAAAGCGAGTAGCGCGGCGACGACTAGGTTGAGGTTGGAGAGGAACTTAATACCGTTGTCGAGGCCGGTGGCCACTGAGAGAGCCGCGAGGCTTGAAATGACAACGACCAGCACCACCAGCACTGTGCGAGTTGATTCGAATCCGGTGAGGTATTCAATACCGGCTGCTACCTGGTTGACACCGAAACCGAGAGAAGTTGCAATACCCAAGACAGTACCGAGGACCGCCACTGTGTCGATAACGTCTCCGAAAGCACCTTTAACACGATCTTCGCCAAGAACTGGTTCGAGGGTCCAGCGAATCGAGATTGGCCGCTTTCGACGGTGGTGTGTGTAAGCGATTGATAAACCAACGATGACGTAGATAGCCCAAGGGTGGAGACCCCAGTGAAGGAACGTCGAGGACATGGCGTCTCGAGCCAGGAATGATGCTTCGCCGACGCTTCCCGGGCGTGGTGATGCGAAGTGGGAGAGAGGCTCGCCGGCTCCGTAGAATACGAGTCCGATACCCATGCCTGCCGCAAATAGCATAGCGAACCAGGAAGTCAGGGAATAGTCTGGCTCGGTGTCATCGTCTCCGAGCTTAATGTCGCCAAGGCGGGAGAAAGCCAGCACTAAGACAAAGAAAACAAATCCCGTTGCGACGAGGACGTAATACCACGACAGATTGTTAATGACCGAAGTTGAAGCCCACGAGATAGCGGCCTCCAATGTGCTCGGAACAATGATGGCAGCTGCGACGAGCGCGAGCAACAAAACTGTAGATGGATAGAAGACGCCACGAGCGACGCCATGGACTGCATAGTTATTATTCTCGTGAGAAGTCACTGTGAATACCCTTGAAATATACTTGCATTGCCTATCTACTGTTGCGAATTCTTCGACCGAATGCGAATCTGAGTGATGCAAATCGCAATCTGCGTAGTTGGAAATGACAGATGGCGCTACCGATTATGAGGCGGCGGCTCGTGCGGCAATGAAAAGATCCGGGGGAAGAGGGTGTTCGAGTTCCCAAATGATCTGCATGGGACGAGA
>JAUNVE010000005.1:778-1017 GCA_030537795.1 Actinomycetaceae bacterium | reverse complement strand
TGTGAACTCACGAAGTGAACGGGGCCAGCGAAGGTATAGGGCACACCTTCGCCTAGATCATTCACTTTGTGCTCACGAATAAAGAGAGCGATGTTTGTACCATCAGATTCGTGATTCTTGAGCTCTTTGGCGAGCGCAGTGTGAGGTGCGGTCTTGGAAGGGGATTCCCAATGAAAAAGTGTTTCAGAAATTGCGTAGTCACGGTAGAGAGTATGAGGGGAGTAATCTGACTCCGCCTA
>JAUNVE010000005.1:0-768 GCA_030537795.1 Actinomycetaceae bacterium | reverse complement strand
CCTTAACCAGAGTTACCAACAAAATTCGTGTTTTGGACTCTTCGCACCGGTGGGTGCCACCTTGAATATGGCTACGATTGAGTTTTTCTCGGCCTATACCTTCTCCCAATGCTGATCGTATTTCTCCCTGTAGGTATTGTGCTCCGACCTTTAATGGCGTCGCAGAAAGGGGGCCCTTCGGTTCTTCAAACACGTGTTTTGATGATCGGTGCGCGTGCTCCATAATTTGACAAATTTCTTCAACAATTAATGAGTTTGAACGCAAGATGCGTAGTGCCTGATTAACTGAGGAGAGTCCTCGACTTTTTCGTTTCCCTGTGGGCCACACTGAGTACATAAGCATGTGAGCGTAAACTTGCAGTTTTGGATTGAGCTCTTCATATTTCAGATCGGTTAGCAACAGAGTGCGATAGGCGAAATAACGCTCCGGATCCTCTACCTGGCAAAATGCGTGAAAGCGCTCGCGGATTTCATCAAACTCGTCTTCTGGTGGTGTTTTGCCGGTTCTGGCCTTGTAGAGAAGCCTCTCCCACGAGACTCGCCGCTTTTCAAAAGTTCGATTGCTATAAAGGTCGGATGGCTTCCGATCCGCATCAGTGAGATAGTCATGCAACCGGTAGGAGAGAAGGGATGGTTGCTCTATATTTCGTAAACTGGCGTACTCACGAATCTCTGCTGGTAGCCGATCAGAGCCGATTCTGAGGTTCTCTCGAAGGGAACGCAGTACGATCTCTTGACTGGGGTTATCGAACTGAATATGACAGCCTG